>DASRIK010000402.1:0-11729 GCA_035650035.1 Burkholderiales bacterium
CCCCTTCGCACCCGCACGGTTATTTCTTTTCCGATGCCCGCGTCTTCCAGCGCCTGCGCGAGATCCGCAAGCGTTGGGGTCGGCTTGCCGTCGGCGGCTACGATAATGTCGCCGGGCTCGGAGCTCTCCCGGCGAAATGGACGGAGCCCGGCACGCTCCGCCGGAGAACCGCGGGCCACTCCGAAAACCACCACGCCCTGTATGCCGAGCTGAGCCGCGATACGCTCGTCAGCGGCAATGATGCCGAGGCCCGGCCGCGGCGCCCGCCCGTGCTTGATGATCTCCGGCACTACGCGGCTCACCAGATCGACCGGTATCGCGAAGCCGATGCCGGCAGAGCTTCCCGATTCCGAAAGAATCGCCGTATTCACGCCGATCAGCCGGCCGCTGCTGTCCAGGAGCGGACCCCCTGAATTGCCTGGATTGATGGGAGCATCGGTCTGGATGACGCCGCGGACTTCCCGTCCCTGCGCGGTGGGGAGGCGGCGTTCCAGCGCGCTCACGATCCCCGTGGTGAGCGTCCGCTGCAGACCGAAGGGGTTGCCGATCGCGTAGGTCGCCTGTCCCACTTGCAGTGTTTTCGACGTACCGACGGGTAG
This sequence comes from Burkholderiales bacterium, assembly GCA_035650035.1. GTDB lineage: Bacteria > Pseudomonadota > Gammaproteobacteria > Burkholderiales > SG8-41 > JAQGMV01. The sequence continues at coordinate 600 of DASRIK010000402.1, forward strand.
CGGCCGCAATCCCGCGGGCACATCGCTCAGCTTCACGACAGCGATGTCGTACTGCCGGGCGCCGCCCACCACGCGCGCGCGCATCGGCTCTCCCGCCTGAAGCTGTACGTAAACCATGGTCGCGCCCTCGATTACGTGGACGTTCGTGACTACGTGCCCCGCTGTATCCCAGATGAACCCGGAACCGGCGCCTTGCGCGACTTCCGCGCCCATGAAGGGATTCACGCGCAGCTGCTCGGTGGTGATCGAGACAACCGACGGGGCCGCCTGGACGAAGAGTTCGATGTTGCTTTTTTCCCAATCGCTCAACTTTCCCGTCGCATTGACGATAAGCGGTGGGTCGGCTTTCCACAGGTAATTCCGATAGAAGCGTTCCCCCAGCCACAGCGTGAGGAGGGCGAGCGCCCATATCATTGCGATCCGTGCAGCTCGGGAACTCATCATCGACCCTTCAGCAAGTCCGGTGCGATTGCGAGCTTACACTGCCGCGAGCGGGTGGGTTTCGAGGTCGCGCTGTCGCCTGAAATGTTTGAAAAAACAAGCAACATCGGCGCCTTGACTTTGCAGGAGGCGTCACCCAAACTGCCCGCGAGCTCCACGTTACCGCATGGGCAAGACAAGCAGGGCGGCGTTCTGACCAAACACAGCGAGAAGCGCATTGCTGGTGCGCTGGATCCTGGGCAGATCCTGGAAAGCATCAGCGATGCTTTCGTGGCAGTCGACCGCGAGTGGCGGTTTACCTACCTCAATGCGAAAGCCGAGCAGGTCTTTCGCATGCGGGCGAGGCGGCTGCTCGGTCGCTTTTGCTGGGATCTGTTTCCGGAAGGTACCCGCACACAGGGCTATCGGCGGCTCCACGAGGCGATGTCCGAGGGCCGCTCGGTCCATTACCTCGAATATTCGCTCCGCTACGGCATCTGGTACGAGGTCACTGCGTATCCTCAACCAGACGGCCTCTCGATCTATTTTCGCGACGTTACGGAGCGGGTGGCCGCCGAGCAGAAGCTCCGCCTGCACGAACGCGCCATCGAAGCGAGCGTCAACGCGATCGTCATCACCACGGGCCGGCGCAATCAGTACTCCATCGTGCACGTGAATCCCGCGTTCGAGCGTATCACCGGCTATACCGCGCAGGAGGTGATGGCGCGCAACTGCAGGTTTCTCCAGGGCAACGACACCGAGCAGCCCGAGCTCGCGGTGCTGCGGACGCTCCTTCGCGAGCAAAAAGAAGGCCGCGTCACGCTGCGCAATTACCACAAGGACGGCACGCTTTTTTACAACGAGCTTCACATCGCGCCGGTCCGCAGCGCGAAAGGCCACGTCACGCACTATGTGGGGGTGCTGAACGACATCACCGAAACGAAACGCTACCAGCAGGAGCTCGAGCATCACGTCAACCACGACGCGCTCACCGGTCTCGCGAATCGGCATCTGCTGCAGGATCGTCTTCAGCAGGCGTTGTTCCGCGCCGGTCGCCGCAATCTGCGCTGCGCGGTCATGTTTCTCGACCTCGACCATTTCAAGCTGGTGAACGACGGGCTCGGTCACCATGTCGGCGATGCGCTGCTGAAGAGAGTCAGCACGGAGCTCTTGACGATGCTCCGTCCGGAAGACACGGTCGCGCGTTTCGGCGGCGATGAGTTCGTGCTGATCGCGACGGAAGTGCAGGATATGGCGGCCGTCACCGATATCGCGGGGCGTATCGTCACGCGCCTCGCGACCCCGATGGTCATCGCAGAGCAGGAGATCACCGTTTCGGCGAGCGTAGGGATCGCCATGTATCCGGACGACGGCGAGACTGTCGAAGAGCTTCTGAAGAACGCGGACGCGGCCATGTATCACGGGAAACAGGAAGGCCGCAACACGTTCAGCTACTACAGCCGCGAAATGAACGTATCGATCTCCACTCAGTTCGCGTTCAAGAACAAGCTCGCGAAAGCAGTGGAGCAAGGCGAGCTCGTCCTGAATTATCAGCCGCAGGCGGCCGCAAAGACCCTGGCGCTCGTGGGCATCGAAGCGCTGCTGCGTTGGCATCACCCGGAGCTCGGCCGGGTCGGCCCGGACCATTTCATCCCGCTCGCCGAAGAAACCGGGCTCATCGTGCCGATTGGCGAATGGGCGCTCATGACGGCCTGCCGTTTCGCCGCCGAGCTGCGGAGAGAAGGCGTGGACTTCGGCCGCATCGCGGTGAACCTTTCAGCGCGGCAGCTGTACCAGGCGAATCTTGCACAGCTGATCGAACGTAGCCTGCAAACGAGCGGGCTCGCGCCGCAGTGCCTCGAGCTCGAAATCACCGAGAGCATGATGATGGGCAACATGGAAAAAGTGCTGCGCATCCTGAGCGAGCTCAAGGAAATGGGCATCCGGCTCGCGGTGGACGACTTCGGGACGGGCTACTCGAGTCTCGGCTATCTCCGGCGCTTTCCGATCGATCGCCTGAAAATCGATCGCTCGTTCATTGACGACGTCCCGGCGAGCCAGCACGACGCCACGATCACGAAGGCGATCGTGTCGCTCGCGCACAATCTCAATCTGAATGTCATCGCCGAAGGCGTCGAAACACAGGCGCAGCTCGCGTTTCTCGCCGAGAACGACTGCGACGAGATCCAGGGCTATCTCCTGAGCAAACCGCTCGACGCCGAAGCGCTGAGAACGTTCGTCCACGACACCCGGCCCATCGTGCAGCTTGCCCGCAAAATAGGGGGGTGACCCCGGCAAAGGTCTTCAGCGACCGCGCTGCTTTGCCTCCCGCTCTTTCATCAGGTCTTGGAGCACCTGCATGAGCTCGCTGCCGATCGCCCGCTTGCTCACGAAAGCCATGGCGCCTGCGCTCGCGGCCGAGCTCCCGGCGGGTTCCCCATGGCTCGACATCACGATCACCGAAGTTGTCGGCGCGCGCTCGAGGATCGCGCGCGTGCCTTTGAGCCCGTTGATGCCGGAGCCTTCGCCGTCGATCAGAACGACGTCGATGTGCTCGGCTTCGACCATATAGAGCGCATCGTCGATCGCGGACGCTTCGAGCACCTGGAAGTTTGCGAACGACGCTCGAATGCGCTCGCAGAGCGCGCGGCGCACCGCGTGATGCCCGTGCACGACGAGCACGACCGGACTGCGTCCGTACCGCGCGTTCATTCGAGCGAGGTGACACCCTGCTGAATCGCGAATCGCACCAGTCCCGCCAGCTCGTAGATGCCGAGCTTTTCCATCATCCGCGCGCGGTAGGTCTCCACGGTCTTCGGAGACAATGAAAGCGTCGCGGCGATCTCGGCCACGCTGTGTCCCTCCGCAAGGAGCTGGAGCACCTGCCGTTCACGCGAGCTCAGACGATCCAGCGGATCGTCCGGCGTGCTGCGGTGAACCACGTGGTCGATGACGCTGTCCGCGAGCTGTCTGCTCATGTAGCGCCCGCCGCGGTGCACCGCCCAGATCGCCTCGACGACTTCCTTCGCCACGGATTTCTTCACTATGTAGCCCGTCGCACCCGCCTGGAGCGCACGATAGACGTGAACCGCGTCCGAGTACATGGAGAGCATGATCACGCGCGTACCCGGACAGCGCTCGCGGATGAGGCGCGTTGCTTCCGTGCCGTTCAGGAGAGGCATGCCGTGATCCATGAGCACGACGTCAGGACACGTTTCCACGACCGAGCGAACGGCATCGCGGCCGTTCTCCGCGAGCCCGACCACGGTCATCTCAGGTTGTGAGGCCAGGAGGTGCCGCAAGCCGTCGGCCAGCACGCCGTGATCGTCAACGATGAAAACGGTGATCGTCATGGGATCGTGATTGCCACCTGTGTGCCTCCACCCGCCATGGCGCGCACCTGAAAGCGTCCGCCGATCGCCTGAGCACGCTCGCGCATCGTGACCATGCCCAGCCGCGGCCGCGAGCCCGAGCTCCGGCTGGGTGCAGAGGCAATGCCAATGCCGTCGTCCGTGATGCTCATGACGCACTCGCGCGCGGAATGCTCGAGCACGATTTCGACCTGCGTCGCATGCGCGTGCTTGGCCACATTCGTAAGGGCTTCCTGCGAAACGCGGAAAAGCGTGATCTCGATCTCGGGCGTCAGCCGTTCCGGGTCGTCGCGGCCAGTGACGCGTACGTCGATGCCTGTTCGCCGCGAGAAGTCTTGAGCGTACCACTGTAACGCGGGCAACAGCCCGTAGTCGTCGAGCATTGGTGGACGCAGCTCGGACATCACGTTCTCGATCGAATCCACCGTGCCCTCGAGCAGCCGCGCGGAGTCCTCGATGCGTCCGCGCTGCTCGGCGTAACTCTCTTCGGCAAGGCTCGTCTTGAGGATGTCGAGATTGATGCTGAGCGCCGTGAGGTTTTGCCCGACACGGTCGTGCAGCTCGCGCGAGAGCTGCCGCCGCTCGGCTTCCTGAATTTCGACGAGGCGGCGCGACAGGGCCGTGAGCTGCTCGGCCGAGCGGCGAAGTGTGTGCTCGACCTCCTTCTGTTCGGTGATGTCCAGCACGGACCAGAGCATACGTGTCGGCTTCTTCGTGCCGTCCATCATGACTTCGCCGAGGCTCCTCAAGTGCCGCACGGCCCCGTCCGGCCGGACGATCCTGAATTCGGTCGTGAACGTCTCGTGGTTGCGAAGAGCTGTCGCTATCGATTCTTCCCAGGCGCAACGGTCATCCGCATGGATGAGCTTCGCAACGGACTCGTAGGTTGGCGTGAAAGCGCGGGGGTCGAGGCCATGTATGCGATAAAGCTCCTCGGACCAGATCAGCCTGCCGTCGACGAGGCTGTATTGGCAGCATCCCACCCCGGCGAGCTTCTGCGCGTCGCTGAGCAGCGCGTGCGCTTCAGCGAGGCTCGCTTCGCTTTCGCGCAGATGCTTCGTCATGTCGTTTGCGATTCTTTCGGCGCGGCTTCGCGACGAGGCGAGCGAATAGAGAACGGCGAAGAGCAGCACGCTCGACAACAGCCCGCTTGCAAGTATCAGGCGTGGAAGTATCCGCTCCGTATCGCCGATGACGGCGCTCTTTTCTGCGCTGTATTGGAATTCCCAGATCCGGCTGGCGATCTCTACCGGAACCGCGTAGACGAACGAGGAGTTCCCGCCATCGAGGGAACGCCGCACGGCGGCGCCGTTGCCTAGCTGTGCGCTGTCGAACAGCAGACGCCGCTGTGGCGCCGATTGGGAACGCGGATAATCAGGCACCGGACCCACATCGAAGAGCCTGATCTGCATGTATCGCAGCATCTCTTCGTTCAGCGCCTCGCGCATGAGATATTCCACGTCGAACGCCGCTCCGACAGATCCCATGTACGCGCGTCGTCGCTCCTCGAGGCTACGCATGGGGGCGCCGTTCTTGTAAACCGCCAGCCGCATCGCCAGGAAAATCGGGTCGTTCGGCCTTTTCATGCGCAGCGGCTGCGCCGAGCTGATGAGCTTGCCGCTGTCGCGCTGCAACCGCACGGCTGCGGCCACCTTCTCGGGATCCGCCGCCATCGGATTTGCGCCGAGGTCGAGGCCGAAAGCGAATTCGTAATCGTCAAGAGGCTCCAGGTAGACCACGACGAAGTATTCGTCCCGATCGCCCGCTGGTTTGATCGCGAAATGCGGGTAGCCGCGTGGGTCCACGCTGGTGTCGCGGCGTACCGATTCTTCGAACCGCTCCTTGTGGCTATGCGGGACGTGCACTGCGTAATTGAGCGATGCGAAGCCCGGATATCTTTGCTTCAGGTCGAGTGACTCGATAAACCGGCGAAATCGGAGCCGATCAATGTGGGCCTCCGCCGCGAATAGAGCACGCAATGCGAAAAGCACGTCACCGTAAGAGCGTAGCCGCCCTTCGATGATGCCGTTCGCGTCGTTTGCCTCACGCTCGAAGCGCAGGCGTGCGACGTTTTCGACGGAGCTTTCCAGGTACGCGAAGAGCGCAAACGAGGAGGGTATACCGATCGCAAGCACAAGCCATGGCAGCACGGCCGAGCGGAATGTCCGCTGTGCCATGCTTCCGTCCGCTGTGAGCGCCGCCGCGAGGGGCATGACTCATTATGCAACAATCGAGCGGGCGCCTCTCTCGGGCGGTCGGGTGCTCTTTATGCAAGCTGCGAAGGCCGGATCGCTCCGGCCGTTCACGAGCGCTGTGAGGTGTTCCGATCCGCCGTAGTGCGCCGCTCGGCCTACCAGGACACCGCTGCAGTCGCGGCGTTACTTTCGCGAATCGCGATGCTCGAGACAGCAGCGTTGCTTTCGCGAATCGCGATGCTCGACACTGCTGCGTTGTCTCCGCGAATCGCGATGCTGGACACCGCAGCGTTGCTGGCGCGGATCGCGATGCTGGATACTGCAGCGTTGCTGCCGCGGATCGCGATGCTGGACACCGCCGCATCGCTCTCGCGCACCGCTATGCTGGACACCGCTGCACCGGTTTTGCTGATACGCCCTGCCCACGCGGCTTCGGCCTTCCCGGTGCTGCCGAACTCGCCCTCGTACAACGCTTTCGTTTTCTCCGCGAGGGTGGCGCGCTTGTCGTAATCGGCTTGTGTGAGCTCGCCGATGTGAGGGCTGTGATGCAGGAAGGTTCCGAATACGGCGTCGCAGTCGTCCGCATATTTCATGGTCTGAAGGATGTGCGTGTGCCAGAACTCGTCGACATCCTTCGACAGCATGATGTCTTCGGCGTGCTCCTGATATTTCACGGCCATGGACAGGTAGGTCTTGTACGCGATCTCAATACTGTCCGCATATTCGCGCGTCCAGCCTTTGCCGAGCTGAGGATCCATAATCCGCGTCTTCACGGATTCGAGATCGAGCGCCTGGATGGCCGCCAGCACTTCGTTCGTGGGTTTCGTCGTAAGCCTCTTCGTTTGCATGTGCATTCCTCTCGAGATTGGTGTTAGTGGCGAGGTGCGACTCGGCTGCAGCGAGCCCCCTGGCTTCGCCCGCGTGCCGTAACGTGAGCTGGTGCCGAGACGGACCAGCCCGGAGCTACCGTATCCAAGGAATCCCGACTGAGCTGTAGGGAGTAGCCGACAATGAAAGTAAGGGATTTCCTGACTTCCGGCATCCGTACCGCAGGAGTGGGGTGGCTCGCATGGACGGCTTATCTCTGGCCGAAAGCCGGGGACCCGAAAGCCTGAGCAGCGTTCAAGGCTGTCCTTCCGGGACGTGCGGCAGGTCGACCGGACATGCCATGTTAAAATTCGCCCCTTTTCAAATCAGCAACTTGCGCCGATGAACCCCCAGCGTTTCCAGCAGCTCGTGACCGCCCTCGGCTCGCGCATCCTGATCCTCGACGGCGCAATGGGCACCATGATCCAGACTTACAGGCTGGGCGAGGCGGAGTATCGCGGCGAGCGCTTCAAGGACCACCCGCACGACGTCAAAGGTAACAACGACCTGCTGGTGCTCAGCCAGCCGCAGGTGATCCGCGAGATCCACGAGCAGTATCTGGAAGCCGGCGCGGACATCATCGAGACGAACACGTTCAACTCGACGTCCATCGCGCAGGCGGACTACCACATGGAGCAGCTCGTCCCCGAGCTCAACCGCGAGGCCGCCAGGATTGCCCGGGCTGCCGCGGATGCGGTCGAGGCGCGAGACCCTTCACGCCCCCGGTTCGTAGCCGGCGCGGTCGGCCCGACTAACCGCACCGCCTCCATTTCTCCCGACGTGAACGACCCGGGTTACCGCAACGTCACTTTCGATGAGCTCGTGACGACGTATACCGAAGCGGTCGGCGCTCTGATCGAAGGCGGCGTCGACCTGCTCCTCGTCGAGACGATCTTCGATACGCTCAACGCGAAAGCGGCGCTTTTCGCGATCGACCAGTGTTGCGAGGCGGCCGGTGTTCGCGTGCCGGTCATGATTTCCGGGACGATCACGGATGCCTCGGGCCGCACGCTTTCCGGCCAGACCCCGGAAGCGTTCTGGAATTCGGTGAGGCACGCGAAGCCGCTCACGATTGGACTCAATTGCGCGCTCGGCGCGAAGCTCATGCGCCCGTACATCGAGGAGATCTCGACGGTGACGGATACGTATGTGTGCGCCTATCCCAACGCGGGCCTGCCGAACCCGCTCGCGCCCACCGGTTACGACGAGACGCCGGAGCAGACGGCTGCCTTCCTCCTCGATTTTGCGAAAAGCGGCTTCGTCAATGTCGCAGGCGGCTGCTGCGGAACGACGCCGGCGCATATCCGCGCCATCGCGCAGGCGCTGGAGGGGCTCCCGCCGCGGCAAGTACCTCATATCGAACATCGCACGCGCCTCTCGGGGCTCGAGCCGCTCAATATCGGCGACGACTCGCTCTTCGTGAACATCGGCGAGCGCACGAACGTCACGGGCTCCCCCGGCTTTGCTAAGCTCATCATGAGTGGTGACTTCGCCGGAGCGTTGTCCGTCGCGCGTCAGCAGGTCGAAAACGGCGCGCAGATGATCGACATCAACATGGACGAGGCGATGCTCGACTCCAAAGCGGCGATGGTGCGCTTTCTCAACCTCGTCGCCGCCGAACCGGATATTTCGCGCGTGCCGGTCGTGATCGACTCGTCGAAGTGGGACGTGATCGAGGCGGGCCTCAAGTGCGTCCAGGGAAAAAGCGTCGTCAACTCGATCAGCATGAAAGAGGGGACGGAGGAGTTCATCCGTCAGGCGAAGCTTGCCAAACGCTACGGTGCTGCGGTGATCGTGATGGCCTTCGACGAAAAAGGTCAGGCCGACACGCTCGAGCGGCGGATCGAGATCTGCGAAAAGGCATACCGCATCCTCGTCGACGAAGTGCATTTCCCGGCCGAGGACATCATTTTCGATCCGAACATCTTCGCGATCGCCACGGGCATCGAGGATCACAACAATTACGGTGTCGATTTCATCAAGGCGTCGCGCTGGATTCGGGAGAACCTGCCTCACGCGAGAGTGAGCGGCGGTCTCTCCAACGTTTCCTTCTCGTTCCGGGGCAACAATCCGGTGCGGGAAGCGATCCACACGGCTTTCCTTTATCACGCGATCAAGGCCGGCCTCACGATGGCGATCGTGAACGCGGGCCAGATCGGCGTGTACGACGAGATTCCGAAGGATCTGCTCCAGCACGTCGAAGACATCATCTTCAACCGGCGGCATGATGCCGCGGAGCGCATGGTCACCTTCGCGGAGACGGTGAAAGGCCAGGCCAGGACCGGCACGCAGGATCTCGAGTGGCGCAAAGGCCCGCTCGAGGAGCGGCTCACGCATGCGCTCGTGAAAGGCATTGCCGATTACATCGTCGAGGATACCGAAGAGGCGCGCGTCAAGTACGGGCGGCCGATTCACGTCATCGAAGGTCCGCTCATGGATGGCATGAACGTCGTAGGCGACCTTTTCGGTGCGGGCAAGATGTTCCTGCCGCAGGTGGTGAAATCCGCTCGCGTGATGAAGCAGGCGGTGGCGCATCTCGAACCCTTTCTCGCCGCCGAGAAAGCGGCGTCCGGGGACACGCGCGCGAAAGGCAAGATCGTGCTCGCGACGGTGAAAGGCGACGTGCACGACATCGGCAAGAACATCGTGGCGGTCGTCCTTCAATGCAACAACTACGAAGTCATCAATCTCGGCGTGATGGTGCCGTGGAAGAAAATCGCGGACGTCGCGCGCGAGGAGAAAGCCGACATCATCGGGCTCTCTGGGCTCATCACGCCTTCGCTCGAAGAGATGGCGCATAACGCGCACGAGATGCAGCGCGAAGGCTTTGGCGACGTGCCGCTCCTCATTGGCGGCGCGACGACCTCGCGCACGCATACGGCCGTCAAGATCGCGCCCAACTACGAAGGTCCGGTGGTATGGGTCCCCGATGCTTCTCGCAGCGTTTCGGTGTGCAGCAGCCTTCTTTCGGACGAGCTGCGCTCCGGTTACATCGCCGACGTGAAAGCCGAATACGCGCGCGTGCGTGCGCAGCACGAGGGCAAGAAAGGACCCACGCTCGTGCCGCTCGCGCGAGCACGTGAAAACGCGCTTCACACCGACTGGAAGCAGTACACGCCTTCGAAGCCCGACATGCTCGGCATCAAGGTGCTCAAGAACTATGATCTCGCCGAGATCGCACGGTACATCGACTGGGGTCCGTTCTTCCAGACGTGGGAGCTCTCCGGGCCATATCCCGCGATCCTGAACGACCCGATCGTCGGAGAGTCCGCACGCAACGTGCTCGCCGAAGGCCAGGCGATGCTGAAGAAAATCATCGAAGGCCGGTGGCTCACCGCAAGCGCCGTCTTCGGGCTCTTTCCGGCCGCCCGCGTGAATAGCGAGGACATCGAGATCTACGCCGACGACTCGCGAAAGACGGCGCTCATGACCTGGCATAACCTGCGGCAGCAGACGGAGAAGCCCACCGGCAATCCGAACCTCTCGCTCGCCGATTTCGTTGCGCCAAAAAGCGCCGGCGTGCCGGACTACATCGGCGCGTTTGCGGTCACCGCCGGGCTCGGCATCGAAAAGCGCCTGGAGATTTTCGAGAAGCAGCACGACGACTACAACGCGATCATGCTGAAGGCGCTCGCCGATCGTCTTGCCGAAGCGTACACCGAGCTGCTGCACGCACGCGTGCGCCGGGAGTTCTGGGGCTATGCCCGAGACGAGACGCTCAGCAATGAAGAGCTGATCGCCGAGAAGTATCGCGGCATCCGGCCCGCTCCCGGTTACCCGGCGTGTCCCGATCATACGGAGAAAGGCGCGCTCTTCGAGCTGCTCGGCGCGGAAAAAGCCGGTATGCGCCTGACCGAGTCGTACGCGATGTATCCCGCCTCCTCGGTGAGCGGCTTCTATCTGTCGCATCCGCTGTCGCGCTATTTCGCTGTGGGTAAGGTGGGTCGCGACCAGATGCTCGATTACGCCCGGCGGAAGAACATGCCACTCGCGGAAATGGAGCGGTGGCTCGCGCCTGTGCTCGGCTACGATCCGGAGCCGGAAAGCGTCGATGCGGCGACGGCCGCCTGACCGCGCATCCAAAGCGGCGTCCCGCCCGTATACCGCTCCTGACGCGGCCGTGACCGGCCGACGCGCTTCGCGCCGCCGAACGGCCTTTCGTGGTCGGAACAACTGCGGCGCGGGCGGTGTTAACGTAGCAACTTCAGGAGGGGACGATGCAGAAACGCAAAACGCTTGCAGCTGCGGTGTATACGGTCCTGGCGGCTTCCGCGGGA
>DASRIK010000403.1:0-7709 GCA_035650035.1 Burkholderiales bacterium
TCATCGCTTCATTCTAGCTCTCGCCGTGTAAGCAGGACTAAGTCCGTCCGCATTGTGAAACGAAAGCGGCTCCTTCTGGCGGGCGCGATCGCCACCGATCGACGTGATGCGTCGCTTATTCAGTCCAAACGGTCCAGAGCACTGGTAGGCTTCGAGGCACGTGTCCCTTAACATATCAAACCGGAGGAGGAACACGCGCGATGCTCATGTTGAAAGGGCCCTGCCCGGCGCTTTTGGCTCCCGCGTTTGCAGCACTGTTTTCTGCGACGGTCGCGCAGGCAGCCGGTCTGCCGAACAAGCCGATGCGTTTGATCATACCGAACGCAGCCGCGGGTCCGAACGACCTCGTCGGCCGCGTGGTTGCGCCGAAGCTCAGTGAAACGATCGGGCACCCGGTTGTTGTCGATAACCGCCCGAGCGCTAACGGCGTCGTCGGATCCGAGCTGGTGGCGCGCGCGACGCCTGACGGCACCGTGCTTGCGGTCGGCAACTCGGGCACGCACGCGGTCAACGCCACACTCTACAAAAAGCCCACTTACGATCCCGTCAAGGATTTCGAGGCGGTCACCGAAGTCATATTTGCGCCGCTCGTACTGGTCGCCCATCCTTCGGTCCCGGCGAACAACGTGAAAGAGCTGATCGCCGAAGCGAAGCGCGCACCGGGCAAGCTGAACATCGCGGTCGCCGGTGCGACTGGAGAGATTGCCGGCAATCTCATCAAGCTCCTGGGCGGAATCGACCTGAACAATGTCCCGTACAAGGGCGGTGCGCCGGCGGTGACCGCGCTCATGGCGAACGAATCGCAGCTTCTGCTGACACTTTACTCGAGCCTGAAAGGGCCGATCGATGCAGGCAAGCTCAAACCCCTTGGCGTCACCGGAGCACGGCGCGACCCACAACTGCCGAACGTCCCCACGATCGGCGAGACGTTGAAAGGCTACGAAGTGGAGTTCTGGATCGGATTCTTCGCTCCCGCGAAAACGCCGCGTGCAACCGTGCAGGCCCTCAACCGCGAAATCGTCCGTATCGTCAACCTGCCCGACGTGAAAAAGAATCTCGTCAACCTCGGCTACGAAGTGCTGGGCAACACGTCCGAAGAGTTTACGGCGCGCGTACGGCGCGATACGGAGAAGTATCGGAAGATCATTCTCGATTCGAAGATGCAGCAGCTCGATTGATGACGTCGCGTCGCGGCCGGAGCGATGCCGGAAGTGCGGCGGCGTCCGCCAGCATAATTCCGCGGCATCCTGGCATATCCAAATAGTCTGGTCGGTTATGGCACACGGCTGCTAAGCTGAAATGTGCTTTCCAGGCCGCCGATGCGCCGGGGCCGCGCCGCGCATCCACGAAACAAAGGCGTATAACGCGCGGCGAGGAGGAGGTGTGGTGAGAACACGCGCTTTTGTTTGTGCCGCGCTGCTCGCGTGCGCGCCGCTCGCGTATGCGCAGAAGTATCCCGTGAAGCCGGTGCGCATCGTCGTCGGATTCCAGCCCGGCGGTGCCACCGATATCTCGGCGCGAGCTATCGCGCAGAAGCTGACGGATGCGCTCGGCGGCTCGTTCATCGTCGACAACCGCCCCGGCGCGGCGGGCAATATCGCCGCGGACCTGGTGTCGAAAGCCCAGCCCGACGGCTATACGATACTCATGGCGAACTCGACGATCGCGATCCCGGCCCTTTTCGCGAAGCTTCCGTTCGACGTGCGCAAGGACTTCGCTCCATTGAGTCTCGTCGCCCTCGGCCCGTCGGTGCTGGTGGTGCACCCCAGCCTGCCCGTGAAGGATGTGAAAACGCTGGTTGCGTTCGCGAAAGCCCATCCGAAGCAGCTCGCATACGGCTCGGGCGGGCTTGGCAACGTAACACACCTCGCGATGGAGCTCTTCGCGTCGCTGACGAAGACGGACATGGTACACATCCCCTACAAAGGCGCCGCACCTTCCATCATCGGGCTCGTCAGCGGCGAAGTACAGCTTCTTCTCAGCTCGATCCCTGCGGCGCTCACGCAGGTGAAAGCCGGCAAGATGAGAGCGATCGGCGTCTCGATTTCGCAGCGAAGCAACGCGCTGCCCGACGTGCCGACAATCGAGGAGGCCGGTGTGCCGGGTTATTACGCCGCGTCGTGGTATGGGCTCCTGCTGCCGGCGGGGACACCGGCCAACGTGGTCGATACGCTCGCTCGTGAAGTCTCGGCTACCATGGCCAGTCAGGACATCAAGGAGAAGATGTTGCGCGAGGGTTTCGAGCCGGTCGGCAACGGCCCCGAACAGTTTTCGAAGTTCATTCGCGAAGAGATCCCGCGCTGGGACAAGGTCGTCAAAACCGCGGGTATCAAGCCACAATGACGCGTGCGAGGATGAAGCTCGTTTACGAAGTGAAGGAGAAGATCGCATACATCACGATCAACCGACCCGAGGCCATGAACGCCATGGATGCAGACGTGTACGAGGCGCTATCGTCTGCGTGGATCGACGTACGCGACAACCCGGACGTATGGTTGGCCATCGTCACGGGCGCCGGAGAGAGGGCATTCACCGCGGGAGCGGATTTGAAGCGTATGAGCGAGCGCGCGCCGCGGGAGAAGGCCGATTTCTGGCTGACGCAGAAAGACATGCTGCTCAATCGCGGCCTCGAAGTATGGAAGCCCGTAATCGCAGCGGTGAACGGCTACTGCCTGGCAGGTGGCATGACGCTCCTTTTCGGAACCGATATACGCATCGCAGCAGAACACGCCGTCTTCGAGATCTCCGAGGTCAAGCGCGGCATCCTGCCGGCGAACGGCGGCACCCAGCGCGCGCTGCGGCAGCTGCCGCACGCGATTGCGATGGAATTACTGCTCCTGGGGCGCCGGCTCACCGCACAGGAAGCGTTGGGCTACGGCCTCATCAACAAAATCGTGCCGCTCGACGAGCTCATGCCGACGGCGGAGCGGTTCGCGCGGCAGCTCTGCGAGCACGGTCCGCTCGCGCTCCGGGCAATCAAGGAGCTCGCCGTGCGCAGCCAAAGTCTTTCTCTCGAGCAGGGTCTCCGGCTCGAGCAGGCGTTCCTTGAATTCCTTCGCACGACGGAAGACGCGAAGGAGGGTCCGCGCGCATTCGCCGAAAAGCGTAAACCGATCTACAAGGGCCGCTGAAAGACAGGTCGATGAACCCGTATCGCTCCATATTGTTCGTCCCGGGGAATCGTCCCGAGTGGATGGAGAAGGCCGCGGCGTACGGCGCCGATTGCCTCAAGCTCGATCTCGAAGATTCCGTGCCCGTGCAGGAGAAGGCCGCTGCGCGCCGACACGTGAAGGCCGCGGTTATCGCGCTCGGGGCACGGGGACAAGCGGTGAGCGTCCGCGTCAATCCCTTCGCGACGGGCCTCACGCTCGACGACCTCGAAGCTATTCTCTGCCCCGAGCTCACTTCGATCGCGCTGCCAAAAATCGAGACGGCCGACGACATGAAAGAGCTGGACGCGCTTCTCACCCATCTCGAGAAGCGCATGGGGATTACACCCGGGCAGATAGAGACGCCGCTTTCCTGCGAAACCGCGAAGGCGATGCGCAATCTGTACGAGATCGCTACGTCCTGCCGACGCGTGAAGCACGTGAGCCTGTCCGCCGGGCCCGGAGGAGATGCGGCTCGGGCGATCGGCTACATCTGGTCGAAGGAAGGTATGGAGACGCTGTTTCTGCGTTCGAGGACGGTGCTCGAGTGCCGGGCTGCGGGTATCCGGTATCCGACCGTGAGCTCGTGGTGGAACATCAAGGATCTCGAAGGACTGGAGCGCGATGCGCGGTGGAACCGGCAGCTCGGCTTCCGCGGAATGACAGTGATGCATCCGTCCCACGTGCCCATCGTGAACCGCATCTTCACGCCTTCGGCGGAAGAGGTCGCCTACTACCAGGGACTCATCGAGGCCATGGACGATGCGCGAAAGCGGGGCATCGCCGCGGTGACCTACCAAGGCGACATGGTCGACGAGGCCATGGTGAAGACGGCGCACGAGATGATCGCGCTGGCCGCGCAAATGGGACAATCGCAGCGGGCTTCGCAGCCGTGATATCGCGAGCGATGACGCGCCTCGCCGCTGCATTCGTTGCAATCGCCGGCGTTCTCGCGTCGCCCGCGGGCGCGCAAACCTATCCGAACAAACCGATTCGACTCGTCGTCGGCTTTACGCCCGGTGGAAGCAACGACGTTTCGGCACGGCTCCTGGCGAGCAAATTGTCGCCTTTGCTGGGCCGCTCGGTCGTCGTCGACAATCGTCCGGGTGCGGGCGGGCACGTGGGCGCGAATCTAGTGGCAAAAGCAACGCCGGACGGCTACACGCTCTTTTTCACGACCGCGGGCGTGATTTGCGTGAACCCGCATTTCAAGCCCGACATGCCATTTCATCCGATCAACGATTTCGAATTCGTGGCGTTCATGTCGGACTACGCGAGCGTCATGGCGACGCACCCGAAACTCGCGGTCACGGATTTACGGGGCTTCGTGGCGGCTGCCAAGGCTGCGCCGGGTAAATACAATGCCGCGACCGCAGGTCTGGGCGCCACGCAGCACATTGCGTTCATCGTCATGAACCACCTGCTCGATCTGAAGATGGAGCTCATCAACTACCCCGGAACTGCGCAGGCGACGGCTGCAATCGTCAAAGGCGAGGTGGCCGTCGGCATTGCCGCCGTATCCACGATGAAGAGCTTCATCGACGCCGGGAGCCTCGTGCCGCTTGCGGTATTGCGCGACAAGCGCTCTGCGGTGCTGCCGGCGGTGCCGACGATTGTCGAAGCCGGCTTTCCGGAATTCCTCAAGAACGGATCGTGGGGCGGGAGGCAATTCGTGCTCGCGCCGCGCGGAACACCGAGGGAGATCGTGGCGAAGCTGAACGGCGCGATCCAGCAGGCGATGCAGGATCCCGACATGAAGTTGAAGCTCCGCGATCTGGGTCAGGAAGATATTTCCGGGGCTGCCCCTGAGAAGGTTCGCGAAATCGTCAAGCGCGAATACGACACCTGGGGTGAGGTCATCCGGCGCTATGACATCAAGGCCCAGCAATGAATGCGACAGCGCCCGGTTAGCGCGCGGCTTGCGATGGGGGTCGT
Source organism: Burkholderiales bacterium (assembly GCA_035650035.1). Lineage (GTDB taxonomy): Bacteria > Pseudomonadota > Gammaproteobacteria > Burkholderiales > SG8-41 > JAQGMV01. Next base: position 5,085 of record DASRIK010000403.1, read on the forward strand.
TCTATGCTTTTTTCGCTTCTCTGCTCAAAGCCGCGCGAATGTCGTCCTCGCTGAGATGGGGCGCAACCATGCGAATGAAATCGAGCAGGAATTTACGCAAGTAGGTATGAGAACGGAGCCGCACGAACGTCGTGCTCGGCTCGAAGAGGTGGCTCGCATCGCGCGCGCGCAAACCGCGGTCGTGATACTTGTCGAACGTGATGGTGGTGAGAATCGCGATGCCGAGCCCGAGCTCGACGTAGGTCTTGCTGACGTCCGCGTCGACCGCGCCGAAAATCACGTTGGGCTCGATCTTCGCGCCCCTGAACGCGTCCATCACTTTCCAGCGCCCGCTGTAGGCCGGGTCGTAGGTGATGATCGGGTACTTCGCGATTTCCTCGAGCGTGAGCTTCCTTGCCTTGAGTATGGGATGGCCGACTTTCGCGACGACGCTCCGTGACAGGGGGAAGCACGGAATCGCCGCGAGCGTCGGGAATTCGCGCGCCGTATCGCTCACGATCGCGATGTCCGCATCGCCCGCGTCGAGCATTTCACAAACCTGCTCCGGGTTTCCCTGCCGAAGACCCAGGCGGATTGCCGGGTACTTCTTCATGAAGCGCTCGACTACCTTCGGCAGCACGTAACGCGCCATCGTGTGTGTCGTGGCGATGGTGAGTTGGCCGCCGCCGATCGCGTTGAAGTCATTGCCGAGGCTCTTGAGATTGTCGATCTCGGTGAGCGCACGCCGGGCGATCGCGATCGCTTCACGTCCGGGCTCCGTAAGGCCGACGATGCGATTGCGCTTCCGGAGAAAGATCTCGAAGCCGAGCTCCGCCTCGATCATCTGAATTTGTTTGCTCACGCCGGGCTGCGAGGTGTGCAGCGCTTCTGCCGCAGCCGAGATGTGGTCGCCGTGGCGGTGCACGTCGACGATATAGCGCAACTGCTTCAGATTCATGAGCTTGTAGCGGTATACCAGAGCGGAATAGCACGATAACACAATATTCTGGCAGGCTATGCTGGCCGGGGCTAGCATCGCCTTCGAACATGGGGGAGGGGAGTTCGATGCAGCTCCGATCGTCTCGATACGACGTGATCGTCGTGGGTGCAGGCAACGCCGCGCTGTGTGCAGCGCTGTCGGCTCACGAAAACGGCGCACGCGTGCTCGTCCTCGAGCGTGCGCCGCACGCCGAGCGTGGCGGGAACAGTGTCTATACCGACGGCAAGATGCGCGTCGTCTACGACGGGCTCGATGACATCCTGGCGTTGAGCGACGATCTTTCGCAAGACGAGATCGAGAGGAGCGACTTCGGCAGCTACAGCGAAGACGATTTCTTCGACGACATGGCGCGCATCACGCAGAACCGCACCGATCCGGATCTCTGCGAGATTCTCGTCAGGCAGAGCCGCGCGACGCTGCGCTGGATGAAAGCGAACGGCGTGCGCTTCCACCCGAACTACGGGCGGCAGGCGTACCGCATCGACGGCCGTTTCAAATTCTGGGGCGGCGCGCCGATCGTGGTCTCGGGCGGTGGACAGGGCCTGGTCGATGCACTCTTCCGGTCGTGCGAGAAGAAAGGCATCGAAATCGTGTATGACGCGTGGGCGCAGGAGCTTGTGTCGTCCGACCGCGGCGTCACGGGTGTGATCGCAAAAGTCGAGGGGGAGACCCGCGCGATCCACGCGGGCGCAGTGATCCTCGCATGCGGCGGTTTCGAGGCGAATACGGAATGGCGCAGCCGCTATCTGGGCAAAGGCTGGGATCTCGCCAAAGTGCGTGGCACGAAATACAACACGGGCGACGGACTTGCGATGGCGCTCGGGATCGGCGCGCAATCGTACGGCCACTGGTCGGGATGTCACGCGACGGGCTGGGAGCGCTATGCATCCGAATTCGGCGACCTCATTCAGACGCCGAACTTCCAGCGCCACAGCTACACGTTCGGCATCATGGTCAACGCTGACGGGAAACGCTTTCTCGACGAGGGCGCCGATTTCCGGAGCTTCACTTACGCGAAGTACGGCCACATCGTGCTCGAGCAGCCGGGGCAGTACGCCTGGCAGATTTACGACGCAAAGGTCGTGCACCTCCTCCTCGACGAATATCGCACGCGCCAGGTCACGAAGGTGACGGCGAATACGCTCGAAGAGCTCGCGGACAAGATGGGCGACGTGAACAAAGAGCAGTTCCTCGAAACCGTGCGCGACTTCAACGCGGCGGTGAGAACCGACGTGCCCTTCGATCCGAACGTGAAAGATGGACGGTCCGCACCTGGCCTGGATGTGCCGCGCTCGAACTGGGCGAATCCGATCGACACGCCGCCGTTCGAGGCGTACGCGATCACCTGCGGCATCACGTTCACCTTCGGCGGCGTGCGCATCAACACCGACGGCCAGGTTCTCAACACGAACCACGAAGTGATTCCGGGGCTGTATGCCGCAGGCGAGATGGTCGGCGGCATCTTCTATTTCAACTATCCCGGCGCGAGCGGGCTCACGAGTGGCGCGGTGTTCGGCCGTCTCGCGGGTGCGAGCGCGGGGAAATACGCGCAGGAGAAAAAGGCGGCGTGAAACAAAAGCGTGCGCCACGAGACATCGTTGCGAGCGCAGCGAAGCAATCTCGGCGCGGTGGGGCACTTGTCGGCG
>DASRIK010000404.1:0-3633 GCA_035650035.1 Burkholderiales bacterium
GACCCGCAGCGAAATCTGCGAAGCCATGGGCTTCCGCTCCCCGAATGCCGCTGAAGAGCATCTGAAAGCGCTCGCCCGCAAAGGGGCGATCGAAATGATTCCCGGCGCATCGCGGGGCATCCGGCTGAAGCACGACTCCGGGATTCCCGTCGTCGGGCGCGTTGCCGCCGGCTCGCCGATCCTCGCCGCCGAGCACGTCGAAAGCCGCTATCAGCTCGATCCGAACCTTTTCACCCCGAGCGCGGATTACCTTCTGAAAGTCCGCGGGGCAAGCATGCGGGACGCGGGCATCCTCGAAGGCGATCTTCTCGCGGTGCATCGCACGAGCGAATTCCGGTCCGGGCAAATCGTCGTTGCGCGCCTGCACGACGAAGTCACCGTAAAGCGCATCCGTAAACACCGCGATAAAGTCGAGCTGATACCGGAAAATCCTGCGTACGCGACGCGCATCGTCGACCTGAAACGGGAGACGCTCGCGATCGAGGGCATCGCAGTCGGCATCATTCGCAATGGCCGTGCGCTATGAGTGCGCTTGCGACCGAAGCGCGCGTCCCGGCGCCGCCCCCGCCTGCGTCCCTCGATGCCGTACTGAACCATCCGGCGATCTGGCGCGGAGGCGAATGTGCCCGCGTTGCGCCCGCCGTAGCGACCGGCTATGCCGAGCTCGATGCTCGACTGCCCGGCAGCGGATGGCCGGCCGGCGCAATTACTGAAATTTACGCAGAACGCACCGGCGTCGGCGAAGTCGAGCTCATCATGCCCGCCGCCGCGCAGCTCACGCAGGCCGGCCGCTGGGTGACGCTCGTCGCGCCCCTGCACGTGCCTTATGCGCCTGCCCTCGCGACGCATGGCGTGCGGCTCGAACGTCTCCTCCTTGTGCAGACGCGCAGCACCGAAGACAACCTCTGGGCTTGCGAGCAGGCACTGCGCGCCTCATCGAGCGGCGCGGTCCTGCTCTGGCAGGACCACATCCACGAGCGCGCATTGCGGAGACTCCAGCTTGCGGCCGAAAGCACATCGACCTCACTTTTTCTTTTCCGCTCGACGCGTGTCGCGCCCGCGACGCCGGCAGCGCTGAGATTGCATGTCTCTCGCGCCGACGGCAGAACGATCGTGCGAATACTCAAGCGTCGCGGCGGCGGTTTGCCGCCTGCAATCGCGCTGGATCTCCACGGTAGCTTCAGCCGACGCGCCAGGGCGGTGCGCCTCACGGCCACGCCCGAGCCGCTCGTCGCTGCTCTCCCCTGACCACTGTTTCTATTCCGCTGGTGAGCCATGCTGTGGTTGGCGCTCCACTTTGCTTCGCTGCCTCTGGAGGTTTACGCGCGTGCCGGTCAGCCTTCAGCCGCGGTTGCTATCGCCGACAGCGCTCACCACATCGTCGCGTGCAATGAAGCCGCACTGAAGCTTGGCATCAGGCGCGGCATGGCCGTCGCAGCCGCTTCGGCCCTCTCTTCGGCTCTGCATGTCGTGCCACGCGACGGCGCAGCCGAAGAAGCGGCGCTCGAGCGGATCGCGGCATGGGCGATTCAATTCACACCGACCGTCAGCATCGCGCGTCCAGCCGAAGTGCTACTCGAAATCGCAGGGTCGCTCACGTTGTTTCGCGGGCTGAAGTATTTATGGGCCGAAATCCAGGACGGCTTACGCGCGCTCGGCTTCACGGCGTCGATCGCGTGTGCGCCGACACCGCTGGCCGCGCAATGGTTCGCGCGCGCAGGCGTTCCGGTGAGACTTCGCCATCTCGATGCGCTGCGCGCAAGCCTCCCGGATTTGCCGATCGAAGTCACACACGCCGCTCCTGATGCGCTCGCGCTGCTCGAAAACATCGGAGTAAAAAGCGTAAGCGACTGCCTTGCGTTGCCTCGTGACGGCGTCGCCCGGCGACTCGGCCAGCATTTTCTGGACGATCTCGACCGCGCGCTCGGCTTGCTTGCGGATGCACGTGCCTTCTTTACGCCGCCCAGCGTGTTCAAGGCTGCACAACCGCTTCCCGCGCCCGCGCACGAAGCCGAAATGCTCGTCTTTGCGGCACGAAGACTTCTGAACGAGCTCTGTGGATTTCTCGCCGCGACGTCGAACGGCGCAGAGCGTCTCACCTTCACGTTCTCGCATCACAAGCTCGAGCCCACGAAGCTCACGTTGTCGCTCGTCGAAGCGACGCGCGATGTCGAGCATCTCACGACCGTGCTGCGCGAGCGGCTGGATCGCACGACGCTGCCCGACGCGGTGACGGCGCTCGAGCTCGAAAGCGAGCTCCTGCTGCCGCTCGCTTCGCGCAATCTTTCATTGCTGCACGATGCCGGTCAGCTGAAAGAAGCTGCGACCCACTTGATCGAACGGCTGCGTGCGCGCCTTGGTGACGATGCCGTGCAAGGCCTCGTGCGTTACGCGGATCATCGTCCCGAACGGGCGTGGCGCACGTGTAAGCCCGGCACGCACGATGTGACTCACACGCTCATTGCAGGACGGCCATTGTGGTTGCTCGAGCGGCCTCTGCCGTTGAGCGAAGTGGGCGGTGTGCCCTGCTACGACGGGCGCCTGAGCCGGTTGACAAGAGCCGAGCGCATCGAATCCGGCTGGTGGGATGGTAACGACGTCACCCGCGATTACTTCATCGCGTGCAATCCGGCGGAGGCGGTCCTGTGGATCTATCAGGAGCGAAATCCGAACGGCGGCTGGTTCCTGCACGGTTTTTTCGCCTGAAATGAAATGCTCCCCGATTACGCCGAGCTTCACTGCCTCACCAATTTCACTTTCCTGCGCGGAGCCTCTCATCCTGAAGAACTCGTCGAACGCGCGCACGTAAAGGGCTACAGCGCGATCGCAATCACCGACGAGTGCTCGGTTGCCGGTGTGGTGCGCGCGCATATCGCGCTGAAGACCTTCAACAAAGAGCGCGAAGCGCAAAAGAAGCCGAAGCTGAAGCTCATCGTCGGCACCGAGCTGAAAATCGAGAACGGACTGAAGCTCGTGCTGCTTGCAACCGACCGCAAGGGTTACGGCGCGATGTGCGCGCTTATCACGCGCGCGCGCATGCGCACGAAGAAAGGGACGTATCGACTCGAGTCCGCCGACCTCGACGACGGCGTTCCCGGCTGCCTCGTGCTGTTCGTGCCGGACGGCGAGTCCGATCTCGAGCGCGCGCATTTCGTTGCTGAACGTTTTCCGGATCGCGCCTGGATCGCAGTCGAGCTCGTTCTGGGACCGCACGATGGCGCGCGGCTCGCCGCATTGCGCGAAGTCGCGAAAGTCACCGGGCTTCCGCTCGTCGCCGCGGGTGACGTGCACATGCACGTGCGCTCGCGGCGTCCGCTGCAGGACGTGCTCACCGCGATCCGCCTCAGGACGTCCGTGCAGGCAGCGGGTGACGCGCTCCATCCGAACGCCGAGCGGCACCTGCGCACGCTGCCGCGTCTCGCGCAGATCTACCCGCCGGAGCTTCTTGCCGAAACGTTGCGTCTCGCGCAGCGTTGCGACTTCGATCTCGACACGCTGCGCTATGAATATCCGGCAGAGCTCGTGCCGCCGGGACATACCGCGATGACTTATCTCCGCAAGCTTACCGAGGAAGGCTTCACGCGACGCTTCCCGAACGGCGCGCCACAGCACGTGCGCGAGAGCCTCGAAAAC
>DASRIK010000405.1:0-3379 GCA_035650035.1 Burkholderiales bacterium
CCGTTCGCCTTATGCCTTACATCACGAAACTCTGGATTCGCAGACTGCTTGTGGCAGTGGCCATTCTGGTCATGCCCCTGCAGGCTGTCGCCGTCGCCACGACTTTCGTGCAGTGCCACGAGCAGGCCGGCGCGAGCATCGTGGCGCAGGATCATCAACACGAGCACGGGACGGCGCATCACCACGACAGTAGTGACGAGGGAACACCGGGAACGATGTCCGGCCAGCACTTATGTGGTCACTTCGTGCTGCACGCGCCCGGGTCTTTCAATGTAGAAACGCGGCCACAGTTCCCCGACTGGTCAGCGGCTGCGGCCTTTAGCTACACACCTCACGTCCCGGAACACCCGCGGCGCCCGCCGCGCGGCTGATCTCCTCCCGCGGACTATCGTCCGCAACTCAAGCGCTTGCGATCGCAAAACGATACGCGTGGGGATTCGTGCGCGTTCGTGCGCACTGTCACTGCAGTGGAGATCCATGTTCTCTCGAGTTTTTTTCTACGTCACGGCTGCGTGCATCGCAGCGACCGGCGGCGCGCAGGAGCCGCGCAACAGGGCGGCTGACCGAGCGCTCGACGCAGCGGCGCTGCCCTACGACTCGGTCTTTCGCGGCTACCAGCCGTATCGCGAGCAAAACGTCGCCGACTGGCGCAGTGTCAATGAAGAAGTCGGCCGTGTCGGCGGGCACATCGGCATCGTTGGCGGCGCGGGTCATAGCGGCCCTGCCACAACGAAGGGTCCGACCGGATCCGGCGACACAGCTCAGCCACCTATGCGCGGAGCGCCTGGCGCGCCAGGCGGCGGTGGTCACGCCGGTCACCATTAGGAGCGGAAATGTACCGATCTACATTACGCGCTCTCCGCATCCTCGCAACGACCACCGCCCTTCTGGTCATCGGCGGCTGCACCTCTTTTTCCACGGATCACGGGTTTGATGCGGTCCGAACCGCAGTGAAGGACCGCATCGGCAATGATCCGCAATGGCCCCGAAGCGAACGCCAGCGCGAGGAGGCTCTGCTGGTCGTAAGAAAGCTGCTTGCGGCGCCGCTCACAGCAGATGCGGCAGTGCAGATCGCTCTTCTCAACAACCGGGGGCTGCAAGCCACGTATGCCGATCTCGGCATTGCGGAAGCCGATCTCGTGCAGGCGGGCCGGCTGCGTAATCCGGGATTTTCCTACGCGCGCCTGCGACGCGCCGACGAGCTCGAGATCGAGCGTACGTTCATCTTGGACGTCCTCGGTTTACTGACACTGCCGATCCGCACTGATCTCGAGCGCCGCCGCTTCGAGATCACCCGCACGCGGGTGACTGCCGAGGTGCTTCAGGTGGCAACGGAGACACGACGGGCCTACTACCGTGCTGTCGCCGCTCAGGAGTCCGCCAAGTATGGGGAGCAGGTGAAAGACGCCGCGGAAGCCAGTGCCGAGCTCGCACGGCGCATGGCGGCAGTCGGAAACTTCAGCGCGCTGGACTATGCACGGGACCAGGTTTTCTATGCGGAGGCAACAACGCAGCTCGCCCGTGTGCGCCAGACACGACTTGCCGAACGCGAGCGTCTCACTCATTTGATGGGTCTATCAGGTGGGGACGTTCGCTTCACGTTGCCCGATCGCCTGCCCGAGCTTCCAAAAGCCCCGAGGGATGACGCGGCCTTCGAAGCAACGGCGCTGACGAAACGGCTGGATCTCGCCTCGGCCATGCAAGAGGCAGAGAGTGTCGCGGCTGCACTCGGGCTCACGCGTGTCACAGGGTTTCTCAGCGTGCTCGAACTTGGCTATGCGCGTAACAGCGAAACGAACCGCCCGCGCCAAACCGGCTATGAGATCGAGTTCAGGCTGCCGATCTTCGACTGGGGCGGTGCGCGCATCGCACGTGCCGAGTTCACGTACATGCAGGCGGTGAATCGCGCCGCGGATCTCGCGGTGCGGGCTCGGTCGGAGGTGCGCACGGCGTATGGTGCCTACCGGACGGCTTTCGACATTGCGCGCCACTACCGCGACGAGATCGTGCCGCTCCGGAAACGAATCGCGGATGAGAACGTGCTCCGCTACAACGGGATGCTCATCAGCGTTTTCGAGCTGCTGGCCGACGCGCGGCAGCAGATCGCGGCAGTCAACGCATATATCGAGGCGCTGCGGGATTTCTGGATCGCAGATGTGAATCTGGAGCTTGCAACGACAGGCCGCTCGCCTGGTCTCATGCAGATGGAAGCGACAGGCATTAGCACCGGTAGCGCCGGCACGGCGGCTCACTGACATTGGGTCTTCATATGACAACACGCAGACATTTCCTGGCCAGAACTGCCGCGCTGCTCGGCACAGCCGTGGTGAGCAGGGCCGCGATGGCGAAGGTGCCGGAAGCACCGACGCAGACATCGCCCAAGACGCAGCCGCCGCTGGAACCGCCGACTGGCCGGCCCTATCAGCCGATTATCACGCTAAATGGCTGGACGCTGCCTTGGCGCATGAATAACGGCTGGAAGGAATTTCACCTCGTTGCTGAGCCCGTAGTGCGTGAGCTCGCACCGGGCATGAAAGCAAACCTGTGGGGTTACAACGGGCAGTCTCCGGGGCCAACCATCGAGTGCGTCGAGGGCGACAAGGTGCGCATCTTTGTCACGAACAAACTGCCCGAGCACACGACGATTCATTGGCATGGAATCCTGCTGCCGAATGGCATGGATGGCGTGGGCGGTCTCAACCAGCCGCACATCGCTGCGGGCAAGACGTTCGTCTATGAATTCGAGATGAACAAGTCGGGCACGTTCATGTATCACCCGCACGCGGATGAAATGGTGCAGATGGCGATGGGCATGATGGGTTTCATCGTCGTGCACCCTCGCGATTTCAGGTTCATGCGTGTTGACCGCGACTTCGTCTTTCTCATCAACGCCTTCGACATCGAGCCCGGCGCACGCACGCCGCGCGTGAACACGATGCTCGACTTCAATCTCTGGACGTGGAACAGCCGCGTGTTTCCCGGCATCGACGCGCTTCCCGTCCGGCTGGGCGATCGCGTGCGAGTGCGCATGGGCAATCTCAGCATGACGAACCATCCCATTCATCTGCATGGGCACCATCTGGAAGTCACATGCACGGACGGAGGCTGGGTACCGAAAAGTGCCCGCTGGCCGGAAACAACCGTGGACATGGCGATCGGGCAGATGCGCGCCTTCGAATTCGTCGCGGACAACCCAGGCGATTGGGCATTCCACTGCCACAAGTCGCACCACGTCATGAACGCGATGGGACACAACGTGCCGACCATGATCGGCGTCGACCATCGCGGGGTCGCCGAGCGCATCAATCGGCTCATTCCCGACTACATGCTGATGGGCGAGCGCGGCATGGCGGACATGGGAGAGATGGAGATGCCCCTT
>DASRIK010000406.1:0-5551 GCA_035650035.1 Burkholderiales bacterium
CTTCGACGAGCGCGACTCCACGAGTCTCGATCGACCAGCCGAGGACTACACCCGGGAGCTCGGCAGTGGCATCGCGGGGTTGCGCATTGGCCTGCCGAGCGAGTTCTTCGCGGAAGGCGTGTCGCCTGACGTCGCGAAAGCCATCGACGCGGCGATCACGCAGTACAAGGCGTTCGGGTGTGAGCCCGTGGAAGTGACACTTCCGAATATGCGTCTCTCCGTTCCGGTTTATTACGTGCTCGCGCCGGCGGAGGCATCCAGCAACCTCGCGCGCTACGACGGCGTGCGTTACGGCTATCGTACGCCGAACTACCGCGATCTGGACGAGATGTACGAAAAAACGCGTGCTGAAGGCTTCGGCGCGGAGGTGAAGCGCCGCATCCTCATCGGCACGTACGTCCTGTCGCACGGCTACTACGATGCCTATTATCTGACCGCCCAGAAGCTGCGCCGGCTGATTGCACAGGATTTCACGCGCGCGTTCGAGCGCTGCGACGTGATCATGGGCCCCACCAGCCCCACGACCGCCTTCCGCCTGGGAGAGAAAGCCGGCGATCCCCTGCAGATGTATCTCTCGGATATCTACACGATCGCGGTGAACCTCGCGGGCTTGCCGGGTCTTTCGATACCCTGCGGCTTCGACGGCAAAGGGCTGCCGGTCGGGCTTCAGATCATCGGCAACTACTTCCGCGAGGCGCAGATGCTCAACGTCGCGCACCAGTACCAGCTCGCGACCGATTGGCACCTGCGCGCGCCACCGGACGTCGAAGCATGAAGTGGGAAACCGTCATCGGGCTGGAAGTCCATGCCCAGCTGAACACGCGCTCGAAGATCTTCTCCGGCGCGTCGACGGTGTTTGGCGCGCCGCCGAACAGCCAGGCGTCCGCGGTCGACATCGCACTGCCGGGCGTGCTGCCGGTGCTGAACCGGGCGGCGGTCGAGAAAGCCATCCGTTTTGGCCTTTCCGTCGGCGCTCGCGTGAACGAGCGGTCGATTTTCGCGCGGAAGAACTACTTCTACCCCGACCTTCCGAAGAACTATCAGATCAGCCAGTACGAGATCCCCGTCGTCTCCGGGGGGTCGGTGACCGTACTGGTCGGCGACATGGAAAAGACCGTGCGGCTCACGCGCGCTCACCTCGAGGAGGACGCCGGCAAGTCCCTGCACGAGGATTTCCACGGCGAAACCGGTATAGATCTGAACCGGGCGGGCACGCCCCTCCTCGAAATCGTGTCGGAGCCCGACATGCGCTCGAGCGCCGAAGCGGTCGCGTACGCGAAAGCACTCCACGCGCTCGTACGCTGGATCGATATCTGCGACGGCAACATGCAGGAAGGCTCGTTCCGGTGCGATGCGAACGTATCGGTCCGGCCCACCGGGTCGAGCACGTTCGGTACGCGCTGCGAGATCAAGAACCTCAATTCATTCCGCTTTCTCGAGCGGGCGATCGATTTCGAGGTGCAGCGCCAGATCGAGCTCATAGAAGACGGGGGCAAAGTCGTGCAGGAAACGCGTCTTTACGATCCCGACCGCGACGAGACGCGCCCGATGCGCAGCAAGGAGGACGCGCACGACTATCGCTACTTCCCGGACCCCGATCTGCTGCCGCTCGCGGTTTCGCCCGAATGGCTGAACGACGTGCGGGCAAAGCTTCCGGAGCTCCCTGAAGCAATGCGCGAGCGCTTCACCCGTAGTTACGCGATCACGGCTTACGACGCGGGCGTGCTGACCGCAAGCCGCGAGGTCGCCGATTATTTCGACGCCTCGGCCAGCGGTGCTGCGGGACAGGTCGGGAAGCTCACCGCGAACTGGATCGCCGGCAATCTCAGCGCGAGACTGAACGAAGCGGGCCTGGACATCACGGAGAGCAAAGTCAGCGCGCAGCAGCTCCGGGGGCTCGTTGAACGCATCGCGGACGGCACCATCTCCGCGAAAATCGCCAAAGACGTGTTCGACGCGATGTGGAACGGTGACGCGACGGGCGCGGACGCTGCGGACAAGATCATCGAATCGCGCGGCTTGAGGCAGATCTCGGATAGCGGCGCCCTCGAGCAAATCGCGGACCAGGTGATCGCCGCGAACGCCCAGCAGGTGGCCGACTACCGCGGCGGGAAGGAAAAAGCTTTCAACTCACTCGTGGGGCAGGTGATGAAAGCGACGAAGGGCAAAGCGAACCCCCAGCAGGTGAGCGAGATCCTCAAGCGTAAACTACAGTAACTACTTTTTCGCCGACGCAGCTATCTGCTGCGCCTTCAGCTCCGCGAAGCGCTTGCGGTATTCGGCGTACTTCCCGCGCAGCTCCTCTTTTTCCTTGTTCTTCGCCGCGATGCTTTGCTCGAACCGCTCCTTCTCCGTCGCAAGTCGCGCGAGCTCGTCCTTTACTGCAGGCGCGACCGGCTTTTTGGTTTTCTCCATCGCGTCGGCGCGGGATTTCGCTTCGTTGTAGCGCTGGGTGGTGTTCTTCAGCGCGACGGTCAGCTGTTCGATCTGCAAGTCGATCACCTGGAGGTCTCGGTCGCGCTTGAGATCGATCTCGTTTTCGTTGCTGTAGGTTTCCAGAAGCGCGGTGTCCTGGCGTCGCTGGCCCAGTGACTTACGTTCCTCCTCGGCCCTCACCCGGGCCGCTTCCTGCTCGCGGGCACGCCGCAGGTTTGCTTCTTCGACCGATTCCGTCTGCTTTCGCGTAACGCCGCGTGAATCGAGCTCCTTCGTGGCGGCACCCTGATATTCGGGGGGCAGCTTGTCGCCGCAACCGATCACTTTGCCCGTGTTGTCCTTCCAGCAAACGATTTTGCCGCTCTGAGCTGAAACGGCGCCGGGCAGCGCGAGCGCGAGCGCGAGCCCGGCCGCTGCAGTCAGCGCCTTAAGTGGCTGTTTTGTATAGACCATCTGCCGTTACTCCATAGCGATCCCGATAGCGCTGGACCGCTTCGAGGTCCCTCGCCAGCGCCGGGTCGGACGCGAGATAGCCGACCAGGTCATCGAGTGTCGCGATGCTAATAACGGCAATACCGTGCGTTTGGCGCACCTCCTGCACGGCCGAGAGGTCTCCGGTGCCTTTTTCGAGCCGGTCGAGCGCTATGACGACGCCGGCGAGTGCGGCCCCGGAAGCGTCGATGAGCTCGACCGATTCGCGAACGGAAGTCCCGGCCGAAATCACGTCGTCCACGATCAGCACGCGCCCCTCGAGCGGCGCGCCGATCACGCTGCCGCCTTCGCCATGGTCCTTGGCTTCCTTGCGGTTGAAGGCGTACGCAACGTCGCGACCTTCATCGGCGAGTGCGATCGCTACGGCTGCTACGAGTGGAATGCCTTTGTATGCGGGCCCGAACAGCATGTCGTAGCGCACGTCCGATGCGCGAATCGCTTTCGCGTAGAATTGCGCGAGTTTTTTTAGAGCGACACCGTGATGGAACAGGCCGGCGTTGAAGAAATACGGCGAGATGCGCCCCGCCTTGGTCTTGAATTCGCCGAAGCAGAGCACCTTCTGCTCGACCGCGAAACGGATGAACTCCTGGCGAAAGTCGGCCGGCAACCCTGATGTCCCGTGCGTGTCGCGTGGCCCAAATGCGGCCGCGCGTGCGCTAATTCTCGAAGATGCTGCGAATTATAACGCTGAACCTTAACGGCATTCGGTCGGCTGCCCGTAAAGGCTTCTTTGGCTGGCTAGGTCGAACGCGCGCGGACATCGTCTGCGTCCAGGAGTTGAAAGCGCAGCCCGGCGATATCGGCCGGGAAGTCGCGCGCATCGGCCGGCTCAGAGGTCATTTTCATTGTGCTGAGAAAAAGGGCTACAGTGGCGTCGGCATCTACACTCGCCACGAGCCCTCGAAGATCGTTGAAGGCGTCGGGATTTCGGACATCGATCGCGAAGGCCGCTACATCAGGGCGGACTTCGGAAAACTGTCGGTCATTTCGCTCTATCAGCCGTCCGGCTCGAGCGGCGAGGAGCGCCAGCGCGTGAAGTTCGGATTCATGGAGCGTTTCTTTCCGCACCTGAAGAACTTGCGCGACGAAGGCCGTGACATCGTCCTCTGCGGCGACTGGAACATCGCCCACAAGGAAATCGATCTGAAGAACTGGCGCGGCAACCGCAAGAATTCGGGCTTCCTCCCCGAGGAACGGGCCTGGCTTACGCGCGTGTTCGACGAGCTGGGGTGGGTGGACACTTTCCGGTGCCTCGACTGCCGGCCGGATCAGTACACCTGGTGGTCCAATCGCGGGCAGGCCTGGGCAAAGAACGTGGGGTGGCGCATCGACTATCAGATCGCTACGCCCCGCCTTGCCGCGGCGGCGAAGCGATGCTCGATCTACAAAGATCAGCGTTTTTCCGACCACGCGCCGCTCATCATCGATTACGACTACGCGCTTCAGGCGGAGGGCGAGGCATCCCGATGAGCGTTTCGGCCGCACGGCGCTGGCTCGACGATCTGCGCGTTTACACCGAGCCTCCTGTTGCGCGCATGCTGCTCCTCGGCTTCTCTGCGGGCCTGCCGCTGCTGCTCGTGCTTGGCACGCTTTCGTTCCGGCTGCGGGAAGCCGGCATCGATCGCACGACCATCGGTTTCTTGAGCTGGGTCGGCCTTGCCTACGCTTTCAAGTGGGCATGGGCGCCCCTCGTCGATCGCTTGCCGCTGCCTCTCCTCACCACGTCGCTCGGACGCCGGCGCGGATGGTTGCTCGCCTCGCAGCTCATGATCGTGCTCGGACTCGTCGGAATGGCCGTCACGGATCCCGCAGTGGATCTGCACAGGCTCGTCGCCTTCGCAATCATGGTTGCCTTCGCATCAGCGACCCAGGACATCGCACTCGACGCTTTCCGGATCGAGTCCGCCGACGTTTCGCGACAGGCTGCAATGGCGGCCGCGTATCAGGTCGGCTATCGCGCAGCAATGATCACTGCATCCGCCGGCGTGCTGTGGATCGCGGCACTCTTCGATCCCGACGAAGCGACATACCAGCATCAGCCATGGCTGATCGCCTACCTTTGCATGGCGTCGGCGATAAGCGTCGGCGCGCTCACTGTCCTCTTCTCGAGCGAGCCGGCCAAGACAATTTCCAAAGAGACCTCCGAACGCGAAGAACGCATGCGCGGCCGCCTGGTGCAACTGGGGCTGCCGGGTGCGCGTGTGCTCGCGTGGTTCTATGCGGCTGTGGTGAGTCCGTTCCTCGATTTCGTGCTTCGCTACCGCTGGCACGCGGTGCTGGTTCTCGGCTTGATCGGGACCTACCGCATATCGGACATCGTGCTCGGGGTCATGTCGAACCCGTTTTATCGGGACATGGGTTTCACGAAAGAAGAAGTTGCCGCGGTTTCCGGAGTGTACGGCGTCGTCATGACTCTGGTCGGCGCCGCCGTGGGCGGCGTTCTCGCGCTGCGCCACGGTGTCATCCGGGTACTGATGCTCGGCGCAGCGCTTTCCGCGTTGACGAACCTGCTTTTCGCCTGGCTCAGCACGCGCGGACATGATCTGCCGGGTCTGGTGTTCGTCATATCGGCGGATAACCTGAGTGCCGGTATCGCGAGTGCGGCCTTCATCGCATATCTTTC
>DASRIK010000407.1:0-6344 GCA_035650035.1 Burkholderiales bacterium
CGCCTGGTGTGGAACCTTGCATGCTCGTGCTTTGCATCGCGTTCTCCTTACTTGGATTTACTGCCTGGAACGTCGCTGGGGATACCCCGGCGATCGGTGTCGACGCGGCCGCTCTCGATATCCCTGGCCGCTTGCGATATCTGGCGATCCGACGGCGGACGCGATTCGTCCTTCAGCCGGTCGTCCGAAGGCTCTGCCGATTCATCGCGTTCGTGCGGTTGCTTCGGATAGCGCAATTTACCGGGTGCGCCATGCGCGTCGGGCGAGCCTTGCAGCTGTTCATAGCTCGCCGTATCGGTGTCCCGCGCGGGTTGATCACCACGCCCAGGCTCTTTGCGGGTAGGATTTCGTCTGGATCCGGTCATGTTGGACTCCGCTCGTGCGGACTCTTTGCGTTGATCGGAACTAAGCATGGAACATGCCGAAGAACCGCGCAACGGCTGGTACTTAACTCACGGCTCGCGGCATAGCCCTTGCTGCCGCGAACACGCATTTTCAGGTCCGGGGTCCGACATGGCGAAACCAGAAACGAGCGGAGGAGACCGCAGCGCAATCGATCTGCTGACGCAAGATCACAAGCGCGTGCAGAAGCTGTTCAAGGATTTGGAGAAAGTCGACCGGGACGACACAGAGACCGTGCGCGAGCTGGTCGAGACCGCATGCCTCGAGCTACAGATCCATTCGATGCTCGAAGAGGAGATTTTTTACCCGGCCGTGCGCGCCCGCGTGGACGATCAGGAGCGGGAGGACCTCCTCAACAAGGCGGAAGTCGAGCACGAAACCGTGGACGAGCTGATCGCGAAGCTCCACGCGCTCGAAGCGGACGATCCGATGTACTGGGCTTACTTCACGGTGCTCGCGGAATACGTGAAGCACCACATCAAGGAGGAAGAGCAGGAGCTGTTTCCTGCTGTCCGCGACATGTCCGCGCTCGATCTGGACCGGATCGGCGAAGACATGCGACTGCGGCGCGAGGAGCTTTTCGCCGAGATGGAGCGCGGGGACGAAGAGAGCGAGCAGTCGGACGAGCTCGAAGGCTCAGCGATGGAAGACGACGATGTGGGCGACGTCGTCGAAGAGGAGCTCGAAGACGAGCAGGAACAGATCGATATCAGTAAAACGCGTCACTGACGCGGATGTGGCGATATCGATCGCAGCTGCCCCGTACCGCTACTTGACCTCGGACTCGAATTCTTCCTCGTCCTTCGCTGCAGGCAGCGGCGTGCCGTCTTTTTCCGCCTTGTACTGGGCGAGCCGGTTATAGAGCGTCTTCAGGCTGATGCCGAGCATGTCGGCTGCCTTGCGCCGCACGTTGCCGCATTCCGCAAGGGTTGCTTCGATCAGGCGGCGATTCACTTCTTCGAGCGTGCTGCCGACACGCACCGTAATCAGCGGCGTATGCGCAGGCTCGGAGAACATGCGCGGCGCGAGATCGACGTCGACCACCCCGTCCGCGAGAATGTAGACGCGCTGCACGTAGTTCTTGAGCTCGCGCACGTTGCCGGGCCAGCTGTGTGAATACAGCGAAGCAATGGCCGCCGGCGAGAAAGTCTTTTTGGTGCCTTCTTCCTGGTTGAACTTCTCGAGGAAGTGGCGCGCGAGGATCTCGATGTCCGTTCCACGGTCGCGCAGCGGCGGCAGCTCGATGGGGAATACGTTCAGGCGGTGATACAGGTCCTCGCGCAGCTTACCGTCAGCGACGGCTTTCGCGGGATTGCGATTGGTGGCCGCGATCACGCGCACATCGGTCGCAATCGGCGTGTTTGTCCCGACGCGCATGAACGTGCCCGTTTCGAGCACGCGCAGGAGCTTCACCTGAAGCTCCTGCGGCATCTCGGTGATCTCGTCGAGGAACAGCGTGCCGCCATGCGCCCGCTCGAAAAAGCCTTTGTGCTGACGGTCGGCGCCGGTGAAGCTTCCTTTTTCGTGGCCGAAGAGCTCGCTTTCGATCAGGTTCGGGGAGACCGCACCGCAATTGAGTGGCAGGAAAGGCCGCTTCTTGCGGCGTGAAAGATCGTGAATCGTTTGCGCCGCGAGCTCTTTACCGGTCCCGCTCTCGCCGACGAGGAGCACCGTGGCGGAGGTCGGAGAGACGCGGTTCAGCTGGTCGTAGAGCTTCTGCATGACGGGCGAGCTGCCGATCATGTGGCCGAAGCGCCCAAGCCCGCGCAGCTCCTGTCGCAGCTCGCCGATTTCGGCGCGCAGCTCGTGAGTGCCGGGAACACGCTGCAGAATGGGGCGAAGCCGCTCCACGTCCACGGGTTTCACCAGGTAATCGGTGGCGCCGGCGCGAAGCGCGTTCACCGCGCTTTCGACTGTCGCATGGCCGGTGATCATGACGACTTCGGTCGCCTCGCGCTGCTCGAGGTCGTCTACCAGTTCGATGCCGTTCCCGTCGGGCAGCTGCAGGTCCGTGAGCAGTACATCGGGACGCATCTGCGTGAGCTGTATCCGCGCGGCGCGAAGCGAGCTTGCTTTCGCGACAGTGAAACCTTCCGCTTTGACGAACTCCGATAGCCATTCGAGCTGTTCGGGGTCGTCATCTACGAGCAGGACGTGTGGCATCGAGCCTCCTTCTTATTCATCGCCGGTACGGGCAAAAACGGTTGCAGGCAAACAAGTTCCGAGTGTGCCAGAAACCACTCTGCCGATAATTGTTACTTCAAACAGGTAAATTTTACGCGCTTTTTCGCTCCGCAGGCCTCTGCGTAGCGTGTTTACGCCCGGGAGAACGCAAGATGTGCGCCAGAATTGCACGCCCCCGCGTCCCGGCTTTGCGCCCCGCCCGGCTGGAGCTTTCAAGCCCGCTTGCGTGAAGCGGCGGCTTTCCTGCCCTGCAGGCGCGACGGGGATTTGCGCGCGGCGGCACGCTTCGGACGCTCTTTTCCATCTTCTGCGCCCGCCTCGGCGCCCCCCACCGCCTTGCCTTTCCGGTCGAGGCTGCGCCGCAGCATGGAGACGAGGTCGATCACCTGTGCGCCGCGGCGCGGCTCACCGGCATCTTCGCTCTCGGGCGTGATGACGTGTGTCTCACCGGCCTTGATCCGCTGCTCGATGCGCGCCATGAGGTCGTTGGTATACGTGTCCTTGAACTGTTGGGGCTTCCAGTCGTCCGACATATCCTCGACGAGGCGCTCGGCCATGGCGAGCTCCTTCTCGGTCAAGCCGCCCATGCCCGCTTCCGGGAGAGTGATGTCCGCCATCGAGCGGATCTCGTTCGACCAGCGTAGCGTGTTCAGAAGCAGTACACGATCGACCGGGATCACGGCGGCGAGGTGCTGGCGCGAACGTATCACCACGTTCGCAATGGCGATGCGGCCCCTGCGCTTCAGCACTTCGCGCAGCAGCGTGTAGCCTTTCTCGCCGCGCTTGCCGGGCTCTAGATAGTACGGCGTGTCGTAGAAATACGGCGCGACTGCAGCGGCGTCGACGAACGCGACGATCTCGACGGTTTGCGTCGCTTCGACGTTCGCCTGTTTGAAATCTTCGTCCGTGATGATGACGTAATCGCCTTTCGAGTACTCGTAACCCTTCACGATGTTCTCGCGCGAGATCTCCTCGCCGGTGCGCTTGTTGTAGCGCTTGTAACCGATCGGCGAAAAGTCCCGCTTGTCGATCATGTCGAACGAGAGCCCCTCGCTGCGCGATGCGGGGTACAGCGAAACCGGCACGTGCACGAGGCCGAACGAAATGGCCCCTTTCCACAGTGCGCGCGGCATGGAGGTCGTCCGTTAAGCCTGGCGGCTCAGGATCCGGGGAGGCGACTCGCTCACAGTGGTGGTCGTGTTCTCCCGGCCTTCGATGCGGCGGTTGCCCCGGCGGGTACCGCGGGCGCCCATCGCGCCGCCAACTAGAGACAAAAGCAGCGAGAGCAGCACCGTCGCACTCAGCCAGCCGGTCGCGGTACCTACCGTGTCTGCAACCTCTTCGACCTGCGGGCGTGCAGCGGGCGCAGGCGCTGTGCCCGGAGCTGCCGTGAGCTGATCGATGACGGTTCGCGCCTGTTCCGACGTGAGACCGACGGTTTCCAGCGTGCGCTGGGCCTGGTCGCGGTCGAACGAGGCGGGCGCGCTCGCGGCTGCGGCGCGTTCGGAAGCGCTCGGGGCGAGAAGGCCGAACATGCCGGCGGTGAGCGTGCCGAGCGCCGTTGTCGCGAGCGCCGCATACAACACCGTCGTCGCACCCCAGGCGACGGCCCCGTGCAGGAGGCCGTCCGCAGTGCGTCTCAACCCTGACAGACGCGCCGCCACGTAGCCGCCGACGAGCGCCGCGATCAGCATGCTGATGGTCTGCCACGCGGCCGCGCCGATGGTGATCGCGCGCGGGCTGTCGGCGCCGGGCTCGACCACGGTGATTCCCACTGCAACGCCCGCGAGCGTCAGCAACAACATCACGGATATGCCCACAGCGAGCGACGCGAATACCGCCGCCCAGGAAATAGGTGCAAGGCGGCCTCTGTCAGGCATGGGTGCGAACTCGACGGCCATCGATCAACCTTTCTTCGGGTGTATTGAGCCGCTTCGGCGTGCGACTCCGCGTGTGGCACCGCGCTTTTTCGGTGCGCGCTTGAATGCGACGCCGGTCGGCGTACCCGTGAGCAGGTGCAACAGCCGTACCCGTTCGTTCCCGCTTCCGTTCAGCGCTACGCTGCGCAGCTCTCCGGCCAGGAAGGCGTCCACCACGACCGGGTTCACATAGCACTTTCTGCACATGGTCGGCGTGTTGCCCAGCCGGTTCGCGACTGTCTGCAGCGCCTCCTTGAGCTGCGCCTTGGATTCCTTCACGGTGTTGAAATGCTGGCCGGCAAGGCACTCGAGCACTTCCGAAGTCGCGTGCCACGTCCTGAAATCTTTCGCGGTGTACGGTGCTCCCGTGATTTCACGAAGGTACTCGTTCACGTCCGATGAGGTGACGTCCCGCACGGTGCCGTTCTCGTCGACGTACTCGAAAAGCTCCTGCCCCGGCAAGTCGAGGCATGCGCGCAACACTTTCGCGACACGGGGGTCTTCGATCTCCACGTCGTGCTTGATCCCGTGCTTGCCGCGAAAGTTGAAGCGCACCTTGTCGCCCCTGAGATTCACATGACGGTTGCGAAGCGTCGTGAGCCCATAGGACTTGTTCGTTCGGGCGTACTCGCCGTTGCCCACCCGTATGAGTGTCTGCTCGAGCAGACTCACGACCGTGGCGACGACTTTCTCTCGCCGCATGCCCGGTAACTTCATGTCGCGAGCAATGCGACGATGGATGCGCGGCAACGCCCGTCCGAACCCCATCATGCGCTCGAACTTGTGCTCGTCGCGAACGGAGCGCCAGCGCTCGTGGTAGCGATACTGCTTCCGGCCGCGAGCGTCGATACCAGTCGCCTGCAGATGGCCGTACGCATCGCGACAGATCCATACGTCGCGGTACGCTGGAGGAATCGCAAGCTTTCGAATGCGCGCAAGGGTCACCTCGTCAGCGACGCGCTGGCCGTTCGGCATCGCGTAATAGAAACCGGAGCCCGCACGGCGACGCGAAATGCCGGGCTCCGCGTCTGTGGAATAGCGAAGGTCGTCGCAACTGGCGATCGCCTGTGCGCTTGCGGCCGGAATGGTCGTCGCGGAAGCGACCGCAGATTCGCTATCGCGCGGTGCTCTGAGCATTGATGAGCTTATGGGCAGCCGCCATGTGCTCGCGCAGCGTCGTGAGCGTCTGCTGCGCGTAGCGCTTCAATTCCGGGTCCTGTCCCTCGGCGCTCTGGCGCTCGAAAAGCGCGATGGTCTCTTTGTGCGCATCGACCCCGAAGCGCAGCAGAAACGCCTCGTCGCGATCGGTCGCGGCGACGCCCGTCAGTTTGGTCACCAGATCTGCGTGTCGCCCGGTCGGTGCAGGCGGAAGCTTCAGCCCGCGCGGGGCCACGATGCGTCGCAGCTCGTCGAAACTTTTCCCATGCTCGCGGACAAGCTTCTGCGCGTACTCTCGCACTTCGGGTCGCTGGGTTGTTTTGAGCACGAGCTGCGCCCCTTCGATTTCGGCAAGGCTGCTCGACGCGGCATACAGCGCGAATGCCTCGTCCACCGGCGCGAGCGCGCTCGAGGCGGCCGCGGGCGGGAGAACGCGATCCGCCTGCTGAGCGGACGCGGCGCCAATCATGTGAAAAGCCACAAGCGCTGCCGCGCAAGCGGCACCTGCTCTGCGAGCAGCGTCGCGATATTCCGATGCCAAGAGGTCGAACATGACACAGCGAGCCGGAAGGAATGACGCTCATCGGTCTGCACCCGGCGTGCCCGAGCGCCACGGGCACAGGCATTGCACCCCTACATGCCACTAGCGTGCGCTCGCCACTGTCGGGGGCGCGATGTGTT
>DASRIK010000408.1:0-7966 GCA_035650035.1 Burkholderiales bacterium
GGGGCGCATAACGGCGCGAATTCGGAGCACTGTAGTACCCCGAGTGTGACTTCCGCCACAGGTGCTCGCTTATCCGGGCTACGGGTCCGTGATTAACGGCACAAATACTTTGCGCGGCCCCCTTGTGCGGTTACAATGCCCCACGAACTTAGCGCCTGCCCGGTAATAGAACGAGGCAAGCCTCTGTTTTTCAAGAAGATTCAGTCAAAAAGCCCTGCGCAGGCCCTCCAGGCAGTGTGACAGGGAGCACGGTAGCAAAAAGAGTCGGGCTTCTGGTGCGTAGCAGCTTTACCGTCGCACCGACTTATCGTCGCGCAGTTCGAACTGTGCGGTAACAAGCAACTTCTAGGTCGGGCAGGGCATGGCACGCCCCGTTCGAAAAGAGCAATCCCGAGTTACCCGGCAAGGTAACAGGCTGACCCTCGGTCGCGGCTGCGCAACCGGGTCTCAATCGAAAAGGAGGTTTTGCATGTTGGCAAAATCAGCCCCGCAGCTTCTTGCTTCTCCCCTGCATCGTGCGCGGCGCGCAGTTCTGCACGTGCGCGGTACCCTGGCGATCCTCGTCCTGGCGCTGCTCATGTCGGGCGCGGCGTGGCTGCTCGATCGCGGCCGAAACGAATCAGGCACTGCCGACGCAGTCGTACAGCCGGAGTCTGCGCCGGCTTCCGAGATTTCCGCTGTCGGCGCGGCTTCGGAACCGGTGTTCTCAGAGGCCAAAGCGAAACCTGAAAACAAGCGGTACCGCGCGCTGTCCGAGTTCCTGGCGAAGCGCTATAAAGTCTCCGAGGACGTCACTATGGATCTGGTGTCGATAGCTTATGCCGCCGGCCATCAGGTAGGCATCGACCCGGTGCTCATCCTCGCGGTGATTTCGGTCGAATCACGGTTCAATCCGATCGCCGAAAGCGTTGCCGGCGCGAAAGGGCTGATGCAGATCATCCCGAAATACCACAGCGAGAAGTTTCGTGAGTTCGGTGGTGTCAAAGCCGTCTTCGACCCGGAGACCAACATTCTCGTCGGCTCGAAAATCATCAAGGAGTATCTCCGGCGCACCGGCCGCCTCGATTCGGCTCTCCAGCTCTACGGAGGAGCGCTGAGCGACGAGAACGCCGTGTACTTCGAAAAAGTGATGACGGAGAAGGAGCGGCTTCAGCAGGTGCTGCGCAACTCGGCTCCGGCCGGCAGCACGACGTAGGCGCGCGTCATGGCAGCGGATCCCGGGCTTCCGAAAGATCTTTTCGAGTTCATGCAGAAGATGTGGAACCCGATGTCCTTTCCTATTCCCGGGATGCTCACGCCGACCGCGAACATCGACGAGATCCAGAACAAGATCCGCGAGCTGAAGAGTGTCGAGAACTGGCTCACGATGAACGTGGGCTTCGTTCAGATGACCATCAAGACGCTCGAGATGCAGAAAGCCGCGCTCGAAGCGCTCGGGGCGGGTCAGGAGCCGAAGAAGAAGTAAGCTGGATTACGCCTCCCGGGCCCGACTTCTCCCCTCCGACCTTTTGAACCGCTCCATCGCCTTCACGAGCTCCGCGCATATTCCCGGCTCCCACGCGGAGTGACCTGCGTCCGGCACGACGATGTACTCCGCCTCAGGCCATGCCCGGTGCAGGTCGTCCGCCGTGACGATCGGACACACCGCATCGTAGCGGCCCTGCACGATCACCGCGGGCACGTGCCGTATGCGTCCGATATTCTCGAGGAGCGCGTTTTCGGGCAGGAAAATGTTGTTCCTGAAAAAGTGCGCTTCGATTCGCGCAAGACCCAGCGCGACGACATCGCTCGCGAAGTAAGCAACCGTTTCCGGGCTCGCCAGCAGCGTCGAGCACGAGCCTTCGTAAATGCTCCAGGCTCGCGCTGAGGGCATGTGAACGGCCGGATCGGGATCGGTGAGCCGCCGGTGATACGCGGTGAGCAGGTCGGCACGCTCGGCTTCTGGTATGTGGCTCGCGAAAGCGCCCCATGCTTCAGGAAAGAGATTTCGAACTCCGTAGAGGAACCAGTCGATTTCGCT
This sequence comes from Burkholderiales bacterium, assembly GCA_035650035.1. GTDB lineage: Bacteria > Pseudomonadota > Gammaproteobacteria > Burkholderiales > SG8-41 > JAQGMV01. The sequence goes on from DASRIK010000408.1 coordinate 2,021, forward strand.
TTGCCGGCACAGGAAGATGCCGCGGAGCACGAGGCCCATGCAGCGGTCCGCGTGGGCGATCGCATAGGCAATCGCGAGCGTGCTGCCCCATGAGCCGCCAAACACGAGCCAGCGTCCGATTCCAAGATGCCGGCGGAGCCGCTCCATGTCTTCGATCAGCAGTGGCGTCGTGTTTGCGCTGATCTCACCGAGCGGACGCGAGCGCCCGGCGCCGCGTTGATCGAAGACGACGATCCGGTAGTACGCCGGGTCGAAAAAGCGGCGGTGGGCGGGTGCGCTGCCGGCCCCGGGCCCCCCGTGCAGGAACACGACCGGCACGCCGTTGCGGTTGCCGCACTCTTCCCAGTACATCGTGTGCACGCCATCAAGGTCGAGCATGCCCGTGTTGTACGGTTCTATCTCGGGATAGAGCTCACCCCGGACAGTGCTGGAATGGTCTGCCATGTGCGGATCATACCGTGCACGAAAGTGCCTTCCGCAAGGCGACATCGCTCCATGCGCCGCAGGTCAATCCCAGGAGTAGCGATAGAAGACCCCGACCGAGCTGTTCGTGCCCGCTTGCGCCCGGAATGCGATGCGCTCGGTCAGGCTCATCTCGAGGCGCAGGAGATTCTCGGTGCCGCCGAGGCTCTGCTCGAAAGCGATGTAGAGCCGGTCCGTGAGTCGTTTTCCGACCGTCAGGAATTGCTGCGCAACGGCGCCCCCGCCGCCGCGCACTCCGACTTCGTCGACGTTCAGCGCTCGAGCGATCGGAGCGCCCGCTTTCCCCAGAAGTGCCGCCGTCGCAAGAGGCAGGGCGGAAAGCTGCCCGGTACCCGCCTGATCGGGCGGCCGGCCGAGCACGAGCCACGAAAGCGCTTCACCCTCAGGGAGCGCCGGATTCGATACGACCCGCACAACCGGACGCGCCATCGTGCCCGTCACTGCGACACCTGCCTCCACTGCCTGCCGCTTCCGCATCGCCAGGATGTCGAGCGCGGGGTCCGTGATCGGCCCATTGAAGTAAAACCGGCCGCGTTCGATTTCGAGACGCTGCCCGTACGCGACGAAAGTCCCGCGGCGCGTGTCCACGACGCCACTCGCGCGCAAGTGACCCTGTGCATCGCTCTGCACGCGCAACTCGCCCGAAAGCCATACGTCCAGACCGCGGCCGCGCAAGTGCACGTTGTTTCCGAGATCCACATTCATGTCGACGGCAGCGCGCAGGCGTTTTTGGTCTGCCGGCTGCGGTCCCATGCCGCGCGGTGCGGGCGCAGCGCGTTCCCGGCCGACGATCACGACATCGTTGCCCAGGGTCGGCAGCGTTGTCGTTGAGAGCTCGAAGAGCCCTTCCTGTACGCGCAATCCGCCGGTGAACGCAAGCTTGCCGCGCTGTAATGCGGCATTTCCCTTCCCGGACACGACGAGTCGCCGATCCGGCCGACCGAGTGCGGTGAAGTTGTCAGCGCGCCAGTCGAGCGATGCCTCGTCGAAACCGCTTCGCGCGAGCGTGCCGCGCGCGCTGAAAACACCTTCGCCGCCGCGTATCGAAAACGATTCGACCCGCACTTCGCGCTGAGTGAGCGAAGCTTTCAGCGTTCCGCCTTTCAGCTCGACTCCTTCGGCGGGCAGAGCCGCAGCCAGTCGTTCTCCTGTGATCGCGCCCACGACGAGTGGATCCGCGAGACTTCCGCTCGCCTGCAGCCGCGCGTGCATTTCACCGTCGAGCAGCATGGCCGTGTCGATGAATGCGGCGAAAGGCGCGAGCCGTGCGATGTCTGCCGCCGCGGTGAAGGCGATGGGCGAAGCGCCGGTGTAGCGAGAGTCGGCGCCGGTGCGTACAGGCATGATGCGTCCGTCGACGGTCGCGGTTGCGAGAGCGGAACGCACTTCAGCCCGTACGTTCGCAGCCTCGGGCGTAAAGGTCGCAGTCACGGCTAACGTCCGGAGCCCGAGTGCGATGCTTCTGTCGGCACCAAACGCGACATCACCCGATTCGCGATTGATCGTCACGGAACCGATGAGACCGCGCGCATTTTCGAGTGACCACTGACCGCTAAGCCGCAGCGTGCCTGCCATCGCCGCCGGTGCGCCCGCGATCGCGAGCACAGGCCTGAGGGGCACATCAGAAAAACGTCCGGCGGTCGCAAGCTTCCCGCGCTGATACGTGATCCCGCTCGCGTACAAGCGACCGCCGATGATTCTGAGCTCGAAGCTTCCTGTCTGGATGCGCTGCGGCCCCAGCGTGAGGGACACCGGCGCGGCGAGGCTCACCGCTGCTTCGCCGCTATTCACGAGCTCGTCGAGCGTCCCCGTCCAGCCGATGCCCGATTGCCACCCGCCCCTCGCCCGCGCCCGCAAATCGACACCAGTGCCTTGAGCCTGAAGCGTGCCGGAATGCGCCGCACGGGTACCATCGACGCGCAGCGCTGCGCTGCGTAGTTGCCATTCCGCCGTCGTGATGTCGCGCAGCGAAGCGCGAACGTCGAACGGACCTGCGGCATGCGCGCTCACCGTTCCGTCGGCCGAGACGGCTTTCACGGCACCGAAATTCTTGTGCGCGAGATCGCTTGCCTGGACTGAGAAGCGCACGGTGGGCGCACGCCAGTTTCCGGTCAGCTGGGCATTGCCTCGCAAGGCGCCCTGCAGGCGCTTGTCGAGAATGCCGAGGCGGGTCGCATCGACGCGCACGTCGAGCACATCTTTGGGTGCGCCGAGCGCGCCGCGCGCGACGATACGATTGCCGCCGACGGTCGCATCCACATCCGCGTGACGCAAGCCGTCTTTCACGACGCTGAGCGTGCCCTGCGCCGAGAGCGGCGCGTCGAACCAGCGTGAATCGCGGATCGCCAGCCGCACGTCGGCTTTCGGCCCTGCGAGCGTGCCTTCAGCGTTCGCACTGCCGTTGATCGATCCGGCAGGAAAATTACCCCATGCACTTGGATTGAAGCGTGCAAAAGACGCGCGCACCGAAAACGGCTGCTCTCCGGAAAGCGCGATCTCCGCCGAGCCCGCCGCTTCGCCGCCGCGTGCCTGTGCGCGTAGCTGTGGTACTTCGATGCGATCCCCCGCGCGATTTGCGACGAACTGCAGCCTGAGGTCCCGTTCGGTGAGATCGGCCTTCACCGATTGGCGCGCGCGTGTCAGGTGGAAGTCTGCGCGCCCTGCAAGTTGCGTTTGACGCGTGCGGCTGTGAAGACCCGCCAGGTTCAGGTTGCGCGTCGTCAGCTCGAATCGTGCGCTGTCGGCGTGGAGCTCGCCCGTGCCGTGAACCGCTCCCGCTTTGCCGAGATCCGCGGAGAGCTCGAAGACATGAGCGAGCCGCGTGTCAGTACGAACAGCCAAGCGCAGCGCGGCGACCGGCAACCGGCCCCGATCGTACGGCCCGCTGGCATCGTTCGTCAGGCGTGCCGGGCCCGCGAGCACCAGACCTTTTCGGGAGAGATCGAACTCGCCTTCGATGCGCGTATGCGGCAGCGCGCTCGAGACCGCTTTGAGGTCGAGGCCGGAAATGCGGGCCTTCACGTGGGCCAGCGGAAATTGCGCGTAAGGCTCGATGCTTGCCGTGCCTTTCAGGCGTCCGAAGCCGCTCTTTGCAGTCGCGTCGATCTCGAGAAGACTCAGCGTGCCCGTCACGGACGCGTCGAGCTCTGCCTTCGGCCCGGAAAGACCCAGTGCTGACACGGTCGCATTGAGCGCGAACGGCGGTTGCGCGTCGATTGCACCCCGCATCTTTATCGCGTGCTCGAACGTCTGAAGCGACAGCGCGTGCACACGATGCTGCGTGCGCCCGCCCGAGTAATCGAGCTGCACGTCAGTCAAATCGAGCGGGCCTTTACCAAGATCAATCGCGAGGCGCGCCACGCGCGCGTCCGGAAGCTCGAAGTCCGCGGGCAGCACGAGCGTGTCGGGCGGACGGCCGCGTGGCTCGGTGGGTTTCGACAGTACGGCGAGCTCGGTGGCCCGAAGCTCCGTGATGCGAGGCTTGAGGACGAGGAGCGACCATGGCGCAACGCGAAGATAGGCTTCGCGCACGCGAAGCTCGATGTCCTTGCCGGTGAACCGAATCTGCTGAGCGCTCGCTCCGCCCGCCAGGGTTCCGGCAACGCCGTCGAGCGTCAATCCTTTGCCTGCCACGCCGATCAGCCGCGCGGCAACCCACGCCAGCCCCGATTCGGTATAGAGCAGCCAAGCCCCGCCCGCGCCGGCGGCAAGAACGACTGCGATCAACGCGCCCGCGGAGATAAGAAGGACGATGCCTTTCTTCGACACCTGAGGGCCTCTTAGAAGCTGAAACCCACCGAAAAATGGAGCCGCAGTTTCTCGCTGCGTTGCCCGTAGGCGACATCGGCGCGAAAAGGACCGATCGGAGAGCGCCAGCGCACGCCTATGCCGACGCCTACGGCAGCATCAAACGCGCCCGGACTGTCGAAAGCGTCGCCGGCATCCAGGAACACCGCCGCCCCAAGCGCCTCGGTGATCCAGCGTGTGAATTCGACGCTCCCGAGCACCATATACCGCCCGCCGACGGTCGCGTCGCCTTGCGGAACACCGATGGATTCGAAAGCGTAACCGCGGATCGTCTGGTCACCGCCGGTCCGGAAAAGGAACGACGAAACGATACCCTTTCGTGAAGGCGCGAGCACGATGCCCGCCTCCCCACGCACGAGAATGTCGTTGCGAAGCCCGACCGGTATCAGCCAGTTCAGCTTACCGCGCAGCCGGATGAATTCCTGGCTGGAGACCCCCGGCACACTTGCGCCGATTTCAGCGGTACCGAGCACACCATGGCGGGGCTGCACGATGTCGTCGGTCGTGCGAAACGTTTTGCGATAGCCGACGAACACGGCGTAGTTGTTTTCCGTCGTGGAGCCAGCGATCGATTGCTGCTCGAAATGGCCGGAAAACGAGAGTTGCGACGGCGTGCTCTCGAGACCCCAGTTGTGCGCATAGCCGACCATGGCTTCGCGCGAAAGCTCGCCTTCGATGTCGCGCCGCTGCAGCCGGCTCGAGTACGTGTCCCATGTGCCACCCGGCCGCGGAGGTGTATCGAGGGCGACGTTCAGCTGCTGCTCCTTCTGATTCACGACGAGACGCGGGCGCAAGCGCCAGGCAGAATCGAAAACGTCCACGTTGCTGTAGTCCACCGTAAGGCCGAGCCTGGTATCCGTGCTGAACGAGATGCCGGTGTCGATCCGCTGCGATGGTGCTTCGATCACGTTGACGCGTAGCGGCGCCGCCGCTGCCTTGGCAGGATCCGGATCCACGACGAAGTGCACGGCGTTGAAATAACCCGTTTCGAGCAGACGCCGTTGGTAGAGATCGAGCTGCGTCGCTTCGTAAGGCTCGCCTTGCCGGATCGGGTTCAGGTTCTCGATCACCGAAGCGGGATACCGCCGCAGGCCCGACACCACCATGGGCCCAGCCCGGAAAATAGGACCGCTGTCGAGGTGCAGTTTGAGATCGGCGGCACGGTCGGCGGGATCGACGCGTGCTTCGCTCTCCGTGATGCTCGCCGCCGCGTAGCGCCCGCGGGCAAGCCGTGCGAGCGCCTCCTCCTTGGCCGCGTCCCATTCCGATTGCCGGAACGGCTGTCCGGGCGCGAGACGCCAGGTTTCTTTGACCACCGCGATGCGCTTACGGCCTTCCTCGTCGTTGACCGCGGGCCCCTGCACGCCGATGTCGACGTCGCGCACGCGTGTGCGTGGACCCGGCTCGACCGCGAGGTGAACGATCGCTTGCCGATCCGGGAGCGTTTCGATCCGGGACTGAACGTTCGCGGAAAAGTAGCCGTCCGCAGCGAGTGCCTCCGCGGCCGCATTACGCGCTTCCGCGACGACGCGTTCGAGCAGCGGCATCGTGACGCGCTCGTCGTTTTGCCAGCGAACGAGGTCGAGGCCCTGCTCGAGCATCCGACGGTACTCGCGGGGTGCGTCGATCACTACGCGGAAACGAATTGTTGGAGAC
>DASRIK010000409.1:0-6159 GCA_035650035.1 Burkholderiales bacterium
CTTGAGCCAGGTGGTGCCCGCCCTCGGCCTGCCGTGCATCCTCAAACAGCCCGACAGCGGTTTTGGGCTGGGCGTCGTCAAAATCGAGACGGAGCAGCAGTTCATCGCCCGGGCGCGCGAGCTCCTCACGCGCTCCGAGCTCTTGATCGCACAGGAGTGGCTGCCGACCGACTTCGACTGGCGCGTGTGCGTGCTCGACCGCAGGCCGCTTTTCGTGTGCAAGTACTTCATGGCGCCGGGCCACTGGCAGGTCATCAAGCGCGATCCCGCGACTCGCGTCGAAGGTCAGACGGTCGCGCTCGCCGTCGCCGAGGCGCCCGAGATCGTCGTGGATACCGCAGTGCGAGCGGCCAATCTCATCGGGTCGGGACTGTATGGGGTCGACCTGAAAGAGGTCGGGCGCCACTGCTATCTCATCGAAGTGAACGACAACCCGAACATCGACGCCGGCAACGAGGACCAGGTGCTCGGGGATGCGCTGTATCGCGAGGTGATGGGCGTCTTCGCCCGGCGTATCGCCGAACGCCGCCGTGTAACGGTGCAGTGACCGTGCTGCGCGCGTTCGAAGCGTGCGGTCTGGAGGTCGAATACGTCCTTGTCGATCGCGCGAGCCTCGATGTCGCGCCGATCGGCGATTCGGTGCTTCGACAGCTGAGCGGCTCGAACACGCCTGTCAACGACTACGTGCACGATGCGCTCGGCTGGTCGAACGAGCTCGTGATGCACGTCCTCGAGTTGAAAAATATCCGGCCGCACGCACATCTGGGCGATCTCGCGCGCGCATTTCAAAACGAAGTCGTGTCGATGAACAATGCCCTCGGCGCGTTCAAGGCACGACTGATGCCGGGCGGCATGCATCCCTGGATGGATCCGGCGCGGGAGACGCGTCTGTGGCCCCACGACAACGCAGCCGTTTACCGCGCATACGACAGCATCTTCGACTGCCGCCGGCATGGCTGGGCCAACCTGCAGAGTACGCATATCAACCTGCCTTTCGCGAACGATCATGAGTTCGCGCGGCTGCATGCGGCGCTGCGATCGATCGTGCCGATTCTGCCGGCGCTCGCCGCGGCTTCTCCGTACGCGGACTGTCGCGCTCAGGATGCGCTCGATTACCGCATGGAAGCCTATCGCACGAACGCCGAAGCAGTACCGGCGCTCAATGGTGACCTCATCCCTGAGGTCGTGATGACGCGCGCGGACTACGAGCGTCGCGTGCTCAAACCGCTCTACGATGCCATGGCGCCTCACGATCCCGAGGGCAATCTCCAGCACGAATGGCTCAACGCGCGCACCGTGATCGCGCGGTTCGACCGCAATGCGCTCGAGATTCGCGTCGTGGATACCCAGGAATGCCCGCAGGCCGACGTCGCACTGGCCGGGCTCGTAACCGATCTTGCTCAGTCGCTCTACGAGCGCGAGTTCTCGACGACAGCACCGGATACGCAGCTTCCCAACCGCATCCTGGCCCCGGTACTCCGGCGCTGCATCCAAGACGCGGACCGGGCGCGAATAGACGATCCCGACTTCCTGAAACTTTTCGGCGGACCGCGCAGGGAGTGCAGCGCCGGCGCGTTGTGGGAAGCGATTGCGGAGCGGCTCGACCGTGAGAATTCACGGTACGCGTCGCTCTGGCGCGCACCGCTCGAATTCGTGCTCGTGCGCGGGCCGCTCGCCCGCCGGCTGCTTCGGGCGGTGGGCCCCCGGCCGGACCGTGCGGCGCTGCATGAGCTCTATACTGCGCTGTGCGACTCACTTCAGGCAGGCAGGCAGTTCGATCCCTAGACCGCGACGGCTCATGGGTGACGAGTGACGAGTGGTGGTGAAGGGTGACGAGCCCGCGATTCCTCGTTACGTGCGAGCATGGCGGCAATCGCATACCCGCCAGATACTGGCCTCTTTTCAAACGTCACCGCGAACTGCTCGCGAGCCATCGCGGGTACGACCCGGGTGCGCTCACCATGGCGCGCGAGTTTGCTGGGGCGCTTGACGCCGAGCTCGTCTACTCGACCACGAGCCGCCTGCTCGCGGATCTCAATCGGTCGCCGCACCATCGTCAGGTGTTTTCCGAGGTCACGCGAGGCCTCTCTTCGATAGAGCGCGAACGGCTGCTCGCCCGATACTACTTTCCATATCGCGATTGGGTGAACGAGCAGGTGCGGAGCGCCACCACGAACGGCGAGCGCGTTCTGCACCTGTCGTGTCACAGCTTCACGCCGCGCCTCGACGGTGCGGACCGTCGCGCCGATGTGGGACTGCTCTACGATCCGCGCCGGCGGGTGGAGCTCGCGTTCTGCAAAGCGTGGCAGGAAGAGCTCGAATCCGCGCTTCCGCATCTCGTCGTGCGGCGTAACTATCCGTATCGCGGCTACGCGGATGGGCTTACGACCGATCTGCGACGCCGCTACAAGCACCCCTGTTACGCAGGCATCGAGCTCGAGGTGAATCAAAAATTTCCGCTCGGCGAGCCCCGAGCCTGGCGTGCCCTCCGCAAATCTCTCGTCGAAACTTTCGAACGTGCGTCACGACGTTCTCCGCCGTTTCTTTAGGCGTCGCATCTGCGGCGACATCACCGTCGCTGTCTGAATTTCGTCAGCGGTCACACAACATCAGGAATGATGTCCGAATGCATCTGGCGATTTGAAATCCTCCGTGTCCCAGTTGTTATCGCCGTCAGCGAAACCGTGGTGTCATAGGCCGATTGCAGATCGCGAGTACGGACTAGCAGTAACCCTGTCTCGCTGTTCGAGCGGCGGCATTAATACACGAGGGCATCGGAGTCTTCCAGTGTTTATGCGCTCGATCTTCGACACACCTACCCTGCTGATCGTGCTGATCGTCAGTAACTTTCTGATGGCCGGCGCGATGTGGGTCGCTTTCGCGGGCCGCTTTCGCGACGGGCTTGGCCAGTGGACGATTGCGCTCGTGATGCAAGGTGGCGCGTGGCTGCTCATCATGGCGCATACGCCGCTTCCCGAGCTCGCCACGATGGCCGCAGCGAGCGCTTCTCTGGCGTTTTGCTGGTCGCTGCAGCTGAGCGCACTGCTCGAATTCCACCGCAAGCCTACGCCGCGCTGGCTACTCTACGGTCCGGTGAGCATCGCGTTTCTGGTGTTTTTCATCTACGTGACGGATACCCGGGAGCGTCTTGCGTTCGGCGGCCTGGCTTTTGGCATTGCGCAATTGATCACCGGAGCCGCTCTGTTGCATTACCGCATCGCTGCGGAGCACCGTACGCAGTGGCTTCTCGCGGGCAGCTTCTTTCTGTTGTCGAGCGGTCTTTTGTGGCTCGGATTCACCGTGTGGTTCGAACCGGAGGCGATCCTCCCGACGTCCGGAACCAGTGCGACGCCGGGCCCCGCTCTTCTTGCGTTCTATGCCGTGACGATCGGTTCGTCGTTCGCTTTCCTGCTCATGCACAAGGAGCGGGCGGACCGCGAGACCTACGAGCTCGCGACAACCGACTCCTTGACCGGGGTCTACAACCGCCGCACGTTCAAGGAACTCGCGGAGCCGCAGCTCTCCCGCGGCAGGCGCGCACGGCTGCCGGTCTCACTTCTCATGCTCGATCTCGACCATTTCAAGCGCATCAACGACACGTTCGGCCATCTTGGTGGCGACGATGTGCTCAAGTCGTTCGCGCAACTGGTTCGCAGCTGTCTGCGCAAAGAGGATCTGCTCGCGCGCTATGGCGGGGAGGAATTCGTCGTGCTGCTTCCGGGTGCGTCCCAGACCGCTGCGTACTCGCTTGCGCAGCGGATCAGAGAGGAAGTCTCGGCAAGACCGTTGACAGCCAACGGCCAACTCGTCAGGGTCACGGTCAGCGTGGGTCTGGCGTGCGAAGGTGGGGACACGCTGCCTTCGCTCGAAGCGATGCTCGAACGCGCGGACGAAGCGCTATACAAAGCAAAACACGAAGGTCGAAATCAGGTGATCGTGCTGCCGATGGCGCTCGACATGAACGCCTTCGCCGTACACCCTTCGTAGAGCCGTAGCTCCCGCGCTGGCGCACACCGCGCCAACGATATCCCGCTCTAGGTCACCATCAACGCAGCGCGCCCGGTCACGAGCGCTTTATCCAGGCGCTGGTGCAGCGCTTCCGCCTGCTCTAGCGGGACTTTCTCCGTCACCATCGGCCACAGCTCGCCTCGCGCGACGAGCTCGAGGGATTCGACCACCTCCTCCTTCGTTGCATAGCGGCTGCCCAGGAGCTCCAGCTCCCTTCGCAGCATCTCTCCGGGATATGCAGTGAACGTCCCCCCGTGTCCGCCGAGCGTCACGTACCGTCCGCCTTTGCCGAGCGCGGCTAGCGCCGCTTCCGCTGTCGAAGGCGCGCTCACGAAATCGACTGCGACGTCGATGCCCTTCCCACCCGTGGCTTCCAGCAGCTGTTCTCCGACGCGCCCTTCTGATGCATCGATGGTGATGTCCGCTCCGGCTTTCACGCACGCTTCGAACTTGGCCGCCGCGAGATCCACCGCGATGACCTTTCGCGCATGGACCCACCTCGCGACCTGAAGCATGTGGACGCCGAGTCCGCCGCCTGCACCGAAAACCGCGACGGTGTCGGTCGGCGCAATTCGCGCTTTCCGCGTGACCTTCACGGGTGTCGCGATGGCGTCACAGATAACACCGGCTTCGGCCGGGTGTTTGCGCCAATCCAGTCCATCCGGGAATTTGATGAACGAGCTCGCGGGTAACTTGATGTATTCCGCATACCCACCGTCGATTTCACGGCCGACATAACCGCGGAAATTCTCGCAAAGCGTCTCGCGGTCGATGCGGCACCACCTGCATTCGCCGCACGTCATATAGAAGTACGCTGTAACCCCGTCGCCGCGCCTGAGACCGGTCACGTCCGGCCCTGTCGCGACAATTTCCCCGGTGATCTCGTGGCCTAACACGCGCGGCGTCGCAACGTTGAGGCGTCCCGCGCGCGCATGATGCACAGTAAGCCCGGCGCCGCATGCCAGCACTTTCGCCACGGCTTCTCCCGGACCCGGCTGAGGATCGGGAATCTCTTCCAGGACGAGCGGAGCACCGGGTTCTCTGAGCACTATCGCTTTCATCGAGGTCTCCAGAAACGGACGCACACCTTTTTGGTTGTACCACGCAATCATTGCACGCGAAAAAACCGGCGGCCAGTTCGGACTCGACGCGCCCGCCGACACCGACGAGAATATCAGCCGCTCGAGCGGCCCCGGACGCCGCGCCGAGGGCCCTTCGCATCCTTTCTACGGAGAACACGCATGAGCACCAAAGACAAAGTCATCGTCATCACTGGGGCAGGCAGCGGCATCGGCAAAGCTACGGCCCTGGCGTTCCTCGAAGACGGCTGGCGTGTCGCGCTGCTCGGACGGCGCAAGGAACCTCTGGAGGAAACGGCACAGGCGGCGGGAGCGAATCGCGAACGCGCGCTCGTGGTGCCCGCTGACGTGGGCAACCCTAAGTCCGTACAGGCAGCGTTTGCACGCGTCAAAGAGGTTTTCGGCCGCGTCGATGCGCTCTTCAACAACGCGGGGCAGAATGCCCCCGGCGTACTTTTCGAGGACCTGCCATACGAAAAATGGCAGTCGGTGGTGGATGCAAACTTCACCGGCACGTTCCTCTGCGCCCAGGCCGCGTTCAGGATCATGAAGGAGCAGGATCCGCGCGGCGGTCGCATCATCAACAATGGCTCGATATCGGCGCAAGTGCCGCGGCCTGACTCTGCGCCGTATACAGCGACGAAGCACGGCGTAAGCGGTCTCACGCGCACTATCGCGCTCGACGGACGCAAGTACGACATCGCCTGCTGCCAGATCGACGTAGGCAACGCGATGACCGAGCTCGCCGCGCGCATGTCGAAAGGGGTGAAGCAGGCGACCGGCGAGATCAAGGCCGAGCCGATGATCGACGTCGCGGACGTGGCGCGCTCGGTGTTGCACATGGCCAATCAGCCGCTGCACATCAACGTCTACCATCTCATGATCATGGCGACGAAGATGCCATACGCGGGCCGCGGTTGAGCGGAACGCGAAGAAAACGCTCCCTCACAATTACAAGGAGGAAACTTGAAAGTCACGCGCACCTTGCTGGGCGCCTGCCTCGCGCTTTGCGCAGCACACGTAGGCTATGCACAGACGTACCCGTCCAAACCCGTGCGTCTCATATCGCCAT
>DASRIK010000410.1:0-6702 GCA_035650035.1 Burkholderiales bacterium
GTCGACGCAATGAAGACGAACGGCCTGCACGTCACGATGCCGGAGGGCGCGTGGACGGTGCCAGTCCGCGCGTGTCACATCTGCGATGTATCGACACTCGATCCCGAGCTCGATGTCGTGTTTCTCTGCGCGAAATCGTACGACACGCGGTGGATGACGGAGCTCGTTGCGCCGTGCCTCAAGCCCGACGGCGTCATCGTCGGCGTGCAGAACGGGCTCAACAACGAAGCGATTGCGTCGATCGTCGGCATCACGCGAGTGATCGGCTGCGCGTTCGAGCTGTCGGCCGAGGTCTTCACGCCCGGAAGGCTCCAGCGTAATTCCGATCACAAGAAAGCGTGGTTCGGCATCGGCGAGCTCACCGGCAGAGTCACGCCGCGGCTGCGCGAGATCGAAAGCATCATGAGCTGTGTCGGCACGATCGCGGTGACCACGAACATACACGGCGCGAAGTGGGCAAAGCTCGTGAACAGCTCGATGATTCTTGCGCCCTTCGGCGTTCTGGGGCTTCAGTCTTACCAGGCGATCGAAATACCCGAGGTGGTGAGGCTGTGCATACGACTCGGCCGTGAAAGCATGGCGGTCGGGGCGGCGCTCGGTTACACCATAGACCCGATTTTCGGATTGACCGCAGAAGAGTTCATGGGCTCGACCGATGAGATCGTGGAGAAGCTTTTGGTGACGATCATTCGGCACCACGGCGCCGCCGCAAAGCAGGTGCGCGGCGTCGTCTTACAGGATTTTCTGAAAGGCCGACGCGCGGAAACCGAGTACTTGAGCGGCCTCATCGTCGCGAAAGGAAAGGAGGCGCGGGTTCCGACGCCGGCGAACGCAGCGATCACCGAGGTGAGTCGACGCATCCGGCGCGGCGTGTTGCAGCCGGGACGGTCGAATCTGGCGCTGATCGAAGAGCTGGCGGACAGGTCGTAACGTGTCCGGCAAACGACAACACTCCTTGCCCTTCGGGGGGAACACGGGGATGGGGGTGGTCTTATTGGCCGCAGTTGCCGTCTGCGCCCACGCCCAGCCCGCCAAAGAACCTGCATATCCCGTAAAGCCCATACGCCTCGTCGTACCCTACTTCCCCGGCGGCACGCCGGATATGCAGGGAAGACGACTCGGCGAGAAGCTGCGCGAACGGCTGGGGCAGCCGGTCATCGTCGATAACCGGCCCGGCGCAAACGCGAGCATCGGCATGGGTGTCGTTGCGAAGGCTCCGGCGGACGGCTATACGCTGGTCATTGCACCCGTCGGTCCCTGGGCGGTGAACCCGCACGTCTACAAGCTCCCTTACGACGTACTCGCCGATTTCGCGCCGATCATTCACGCGACGAGCACGCCGGGCGTGCTGGTGGTCCATCCTTCGCTGCCCGTCACGAGCGTGAAAGAGCTGATCGCGCTCGCGCGGCAGAAACCAGGCGCGCTCAACTACGGATCGACCGGCGTCGGCGGGTTCGGTCACATGTCGGGCGAGCTCTTCGCTTCGATGGCCAGGATCAAATGGATGCACGTACCTCACAAGAGCATCGCGCAGGCACTGACGAGCGTCATGGCAGGCGAAATCGAAGTGCTGTTCAATGTCGCGAGCCCGACCATCCCGCAGATACGCGCCGCGAAGGTGCGTGGACTCGCTACCACAGGCGCACGACGTATGGAGGCGTTGCCCGAACTGCCCACGATCGCCGAAGCCGGCCTGCGCGGCTACGAAAACACGACGTGGAACGTGATCGCCGCACCCGCGCGCACGCCGCAGCCGATCGTCGAACGCCTGAACCGCGAGCTTGCAGCCATATTGCAGATGCCGGACGTGCAGGAAGCCGCGCGGGTGGAAGGTTCGATGATCGTTGCCGGCACGCCGGAGCAGTGCCGCGAGTTTCTGAAATCGGAGTACGACAAGTTCGGAAAGCTCGTGAGAGCTGCCGGAATCAAATACGAATGAGCACAATGACTGGCGGCGAGCTGCTCGTCGACGCGCTGCGGACGCACGGCGTCGACACGATATTCGGCGTACCGGGAGAAAGCTTTCTCTCGGTGCTGAACGCGCTCTACGATCGCGAGGGAATCAGGTTCATCACTTGTCGCCACGAAGGCGGCGCCGGATTCATGGCCGAAGCCTACGGCAAGCTCACCGGACGTCCCGGCATTCTCTTCGTGAGCCGTGGACCCGGCGCGACGAACGCAAGCATCGGCGTGCACACTGCGTTCCAGGATTCGACGCCCCTTATCGTTTTCATCGGCCAGGTCGGCACGGACGAGATCGACCGCGAGGCGTTTCAGGAAATCGATTACCGCCGGATGTACGGACCGCTTTCCAAATGGGTCGCGCAGATCGATCGCGCCGATCGCATTCCCGAAATGGTTAGCCACGCGTTTCATCTGGCGACGTCCGGGCGGTGCGGCCCGATCGTGCTGGCGCTCCCTGAAGACGTGCTCGATCAGCGCGCCCCTGCGCAGAGCCTTGCACCCTATCAGCGCGTACAGTCATCCCCGGGCAGTGCCGATCTCGGACGAATGCGTGCGATGCTTGCGGAAGCGCAGCGGCCCCTGATGCTGCTCGGCGGCAGCGGCTGGAATGCGCAGGCGTGCGAGGACATCAAAGTATTCGCCGAAGCGAACGATCTGCCGGTCGCATGCACCTATCGCAGCCAGGATCTGTTCGACAATCGTCGCCGCAATTACGTCGGCGACGTCTCGGTCGGGCTCAACCCGGCGCTCGAACGGAGAATTCGCGACGCCGATCTGCTGCTTGTGATCGGGGCGCGCATGGGCGGCTGGACGACCGTGAATTTCACGCTGCTCGATATTCCGCGGCCGCGCCAGAAATTCGTTCATGTGCATGGGGGTGCGCAGGAGCTCGGCAGCATCTATCAAGGCGATCTCCTCATCAACTCCGGCATGCAGGAATTCGCGGCAGCGCTCCGCGATACGGAGCCGGTGCAAGTGAAGTGGTCGAACTGGACGCATGCGGCGCGCGAAGACTATCTTCAGTGGCAGCAACCCGTTAACGTTCCCGGGACTCTCAACCCGAGCGAGATCGTGCTGTATCTGCGGCGTCGGCTTCCGCCCGAGACGATCGTTACGTGCGGAGCCGGTGTTTATATCGTGTGGATGCACCGGTTCTTTCAATACACCGGCTTCAGGACACAACTCGGGCCCACGAGCGGCTGCATGGGCTACGGCGTGCCGGCAGCGATCGCTGCGAAGCTCGTTCACCCCGACCGCCCGGTGGTGTCCTTTTCGGGCGACGGCTGCTTTCTCATGAACGGCCAGGAGCTCGCGACCGCGCGGCGTTACGGTGCGAAGCTCGTGCACATCATCGTCAACAACGGCATCTACGGCACGATACGCATGAACCAGGAGCAGCGTTATCCCGGCCGCGTGATCGGCACCGATCTTTCGAATCCTGATTTCATCACGCTGGCGCGCGCGTATGGACTGCACGCCGAGCGCGTAGCCCGAACCGGCGAATTCGAAGCGGCCTTCGAGCGTGCCTGGAACGCCGAAAACGGCGCGTTGATCGAGCTCGAGCTCGATCCGGATGTGATTTCTCCGCGGACGACACTGACTCAGATTCGCGCAGCGGAGCATTAGAAAAAGGAGGAGCGATGCGTCCGAGCTTATTCATGGCGATCGCATGGTCTGTCTGGGTTGCAGCGATCGGCAGCGCTGCAGCGCAAGCACCTGCGACAGGCGGCGCGCCGGGTTATCCCGCAAAGCCGATTCGTGTGATCAACCCGTACACGCCGGGAGGCGGCATCGACGCGATCCTCCGGCCGCTCGCGCAGAAAATGTCCGAAAACATGAAGCAGCCGCTCGTCGTGGACTACCGGACAGGTGCGAACGGCATGATCGGCCTTTCGGCGGGCGCAAAATCGCTGCCCGACGGCTATACGCTCGTGGTCGGCACGACGAGTGCGCTCACGATGAATCCCGCGGTTTACAGCAAAGTACCGTACGACTCGATCAGGGATTTCGCACCGATCTCGAACTTCGCGGAAGCCGCTTTCATGCTGACGGCGCATCCTTCGGTTCCCGCGAAAAACGTGAAAGAGCTGATCGCACTCGCGAGAGCGCGCCCCAAAGAGGTGACGTACGCATCTTTCGGCGTAGGAAGCATCAATCACTTCGGCACGGAGCTTTTCAGTGCGATGACGGGCATCAAGATGCTGAACGTGCCATACAAAGGCACTTCGCCCGCGATTGCCGATCTCATCGCAGGCCATGTCATGCTGATATTCGAATCGGTGCAGGCGACGGTGCCGCACATCCGTGCGAATCGGCTGCGGGCACTCGGGCTCGCGGGCGCGAAACGCTCCGCGGCCGCACCTGACATTCCGACGATCGCCGAATCCGGCGTGCCCGGATTCGAGCTTGTGTCATGGTATGCCTTGCTCGCACCCGCCAATACGCCGCGCGATATCGTGACGAAACTGCACGGCGAGATCGTCAAAGGCCTCGCAGCATCTGAAGTGCGCGAGCGCTTCGAGTCTTTCGGCACCGAGCCCGTCGGCAGCACGCCCGAAGCGCTTGCGGCGCAGATCAAGAGCGACCTCGTGAAATGGGAGAAGGTCGCGCGCACGGCAAATATCCGGGCGGATTGAAAGGAGAAGTCGTGAGCGAACAGGAAACGTCAACTTCATCGGGCGCGCCTCGCGAAATGCGTTACGCGATTCGCGCCGATCGCATGCCGCCGATTCCCCTCGGCAAGATGACCGAAGCGCAGAAGAAAGTCGCTGCGGAAATCGCCGCCGGTCCGCGCGGCAAAGTGGAAGGGCCGTACTGGCCGATATTGCGAAGCCCCGGCTTCGCTGACGTCATTCAGAACGTCGGCGCGTACTTTCGTTATCGCTCCCCGCTGGATAGGCGGCTCAATGAAATGGCGGCCCTCATTGCGGCGCGATCCTGGTCGCAGCAGTTCGTGTGGGACGTTCACATCCTGCAGGCGCTCGATGCCGGGCTCGAGCCAGACATCGCCCAGGCGATCGCGGAAGGCCGGCGGCCCGAAGGCATGGATATAGAGGAAGAGACACTCTGGGATTTTTGCGCGGAGCTGCTTGCGACCAAAAGCGTGAGCGACCCGACGTATGAAAAGGCGGTGGCGAAGTTCGGCGAGTCCGGCGTCATCGACATACTCGGCATCCTCGGCTACTACTCGACGCTCGCGATGGTGATGAACGTCGCGCGAACCGAGCTCCTGGATGGAAGACTTCCGCCGCTCGATGCGCTGCCGCTGCAGCAGCGGTCGCTCGTTTCCAATCCGCTGCGGCGCTGAGAAACGTGCGCTCCTCTGCCCTCAAAGTATCCACCCTCGCCACTCGCCAGGACTGGCGCAGCCGGCTGCCTTTCTTCTACGGCTGGATCATTGTGGGTGGCAGCCTTGTTGCGCTGGGGATCACCTACTCGGTGATGTACTCCTTTTCGGTGTTCTACGTAGCGCTGCTGGAGGAGTTCGGCTGGGGGCGCGGTCAGGCAGCGGGGGTCTACTCGGTATTCATGATCGTCGCCGGCATCGGTGCGTTGGGCGCAGGTGCGCTGTCGGATCGGTTTGGCCCCGGCCGCGTGATCGCCGGCGGGGGAACGTTGCTGGCCGTCGGTCTTCTGCTCTGCAGTCGGCTGACCACGTTATGGGAGTTTTATTTTTCATACGGAGTCGTTGCCGCCTTGGGGGTAAGCCTGGCGGGATGGACCGCTTCCGTCACGATGATCAACCGCTGGTTCTCGACGCGGCTTGGACTCGCGCTTGGCATCGCGTCCGGCGGGATCGGGGTAGGCATCATGGTGGTGGTTCCTCTCGTACAGTTCCTGATCAGCACGGTCGGCTGGCGCGCAGCGTTCGTGTGGCTCGCAGGTATGGCTTTCGTCGGCTTGCTGCCCGTCGGGCTGATGGTGCTTCGCGGAAGACCGGAGAATGTGGGCCAGCAGGTCGATGGCGTGGAGGCCTCGCGCGCTGGCGCCAAGCAAGCCGGTAGGCGAAGCGGCCGCAGACGAATGGAAGTAGTGGACCGGGAATGGGCCGGGCGCGAATGGACCGTCGGTACGGCGGCGAGAACCGTCCGATGCTGGCTGCTGATCAGCGTAAAGCTGTTGGGAGGCGTCGCGACGCAGATGATCTTCGTTCACCAGGTCGTATATCTCGTCGATGGCGGATACGACAGAATGCTCGCCGCGTCGGTCGTCGGCATCATCGGGCTCTTCAGCGTCGGAGGGAAAGTCCTCTGGGGCTGGGCAGCGGACACGATCGGGCGCGAGATGACTTACACCTTGGGCTGCGCGGCAATGGTGCTCGCGGTCGGGCTGCTCTGGATCGCGCCGAGCGCGCCGTCTTCCGGGATGCTGTATCTCTATGCGCTTGTCTTTGCCCTGGGGTACGCCGTTTCTGCGCCGCTCTGGCCGATCGTCACATCAGATCTCTTCGCCGGCCGCTCGTTCGGCTCCATCTACGGTTTCGTGAGCGTATTCAGCGGCTTTGGCAATGCGCTTGGCGCGTGGCTGGGCGGCTACGTGTTCGATCTCACCGGCAGCTACGCGATTGCGTTCGGGGTGGCGATCGCAGGCAAGATCGCGAGCGCGGGTGCTTTGTGGATCGTCGCGCCGCGGAAAGTGAGACGCGTGCAGAGAAACGTCGAATACAGGTCAAACATGTAAGGAGCGACATGACAGTCGCGTATTTCAATCCGCTGCGAGCCTGACGTGCTCCGATCG
>DASRIK010000411.1:0-7248 GCA_035650035.1 Burkholderiales bacterium
CGCGCGGCTCGAGGTTCGTGAGGATCGCTGCGAGATCGCCGGCGCGCTCGAGCACCGGGCCCGACGTATGGCGCAAATTGACGCCCATCTCGCGGGCAATGATGTGCGCGAGCGTGGTTTTGCCCAGTCCGGGCGGCCCGAAGAGCAGCACGTGATCGAGCGCTTCGCTGCGCTTTCTCGCCGCCTCGATGAATATCTCGAGCTGTGCCCGCGTTTTCTCCTGCCCGATGTACTCGTCGAGCCCTTTGGGCCGCAGCGCCCGCTCGAACGCCTCCTCCTGAGGAGAAGCCGGCGCGGCGGAGATCAATCGGTCGGTTTCGATCATGGCAAGGCAGCGGCCTCAGGCTTTCGAAAGGGCTTTCAGCGCTTGTCGTATGCCTTCCGTGACGCTCAAGCCGCTCTCGAGATTTTTCACTGCGAATTGCGCTTCCTTGTCACTGTAGCCTAACGCAAGCAGCGCGTTCACGATATCGCTGCCGCCACCTTCGGTGTCGGCCCGCACCTCGATCACCGTGATGTCGAGCTTGTCTTTCAGCTCGAGCAACAGGCGCTCGGCCGTTTTTTTACCGATGCCGGGGATTTTCGTGAGTCGTCCACTGTCCCGACGGCTCACGGCATCCCGCAGGTCCGCGACGCTCATGCCGGAAAGTACGGCAAGCGCGGTGCGCGCGCCGATTCCCGAGATCCTGAGGAGCTGGCGAAAAAGCGTACGCTCGCTTTCCGTCGCGAAACCGTACAACTGGTGCGCGTCTTCACGAACGATGAGATGGGTGAGCAGCGACACATCGGTTCCCGCCGCCGGAAGCTGGTAAAGCGTGCTCATCGGCACGTCGAGCTCGTACCCCACGCCGTGCACGTCGACGAGGATCTGCGGCGGATGCTTGGCGACGAGCTTGCCGGCGATGCGCCCGATCACACCAATCGGCCTTTGCGGATGCGATAACTTGCCGTGGCGATCGCGCCCAGGCCCTGCCCGCCGTGCGCGTGACAGATCGCGCACGCGAGCGCGTCGGCCGCATCGGGGCTGGGAGAGCCGCCGAGCCTGAGGAGCCGTTGCACCATGTCCTGCACCTGCTCCTTGCGCGCATGACCGTTGCCGACGACCGCCTGCTTCACCTGAAGCGCCGTGTATTCCGCGACCGGAAGATCGTGCAGCACCGCCGCGCAAATGGCGGTGCCGCGCGCCTGCCCGAGGAGCAGCGTCGACTGAGGATTCATGTTGACGAAGACTTTCTCGAGCGCGATCTGCTCGGGACGGCACTCGGCGATCACTTGCGCGAGGCCGTCGAGAATAGTCTTCAATCGCGTCGAAAGCTCGCCTCGCTGAGGCGTCCTGATGCAACCGCTGGTGACGTAGGCGAGCGTCTGACCGGATTTGTCGAGCACCCCGAAACCGGTGATGCGCAAACCAGGATCGATGCCCAGGATGCGCGTCAAGTTTCCAGCACCGCGTTCGTATAGACCTCCTGAACGTCGTCGATCGATTCGATCGCGTCCAGCAGCTTTTGCATGCGCGCCGCGTCGTCGCCCGAAAGCTGGCTTTCAGTCGTCGGTTTCATCGTGACTTCCGCGAGCTCCGGCTTGAAGCCGGCCTTCTGCAGCGATTCCCGGACGCGCGGGAAATCGTTGGGCGCGGTGATCACTTCGATGCTGCCGTCGTCGTTGGTGACGACATCTTCGGCACCGGCTTCGATGGCGGCTTCCATGAGCTTGTCCTCGTCCGTACCGGGGGCAAACACCATCTGGCCGCAATGCTTGAAGAGAAAGGAAACCGAGCCGTCGGTCCCGAGATTGCCGCCGTGCTTCGTGAAAGCATGTCTCACATCGGCGACCGTCCGCGTCTTGTTGTCCGTCATGCAATCGACCATGACGGCGGCGCCACCGATGCCGTAGCCTTCGTAGCGGACTTCCTCGTAATTGACGCCTTCGAGACCACCCGAGCCGCGCTTCACGGCGCGCTCGATGGTGTCTTTCGGGAGGTTGGATTCCTGGGCCTTGTCTATCGCGAGCCTAAGGCGCGGATTCATCGCAGGGTCGCCGCCGCCGCCCAGCCGCGCTGCCACGGTGATTTCCTTGATGAGGCGGGTGAAGATCTTGCCGCGTTTGGCGTCCTGCCGCTCCTTGCGGTGCTTGATGTTAGCCCATTTGCTGTGGCCAGCCATACACGTGCGGAGCCGCTAAAATGACAACGATTTTAACACAGCGGTTTTCCCCTCCTTCCATGGCAGAGCCGATCGTCGTCGCAAAGGCCCGCGAGTTTCTCGAACTCGATCCGCAGTTCGCAAACCGGCACGGCCTCATTGCAGGCGCGACCGGCACCGGCAAAACCGTCACGCTGCAGCGGCTCGCCGAAGGTTTCAGCCGGATCGGCGTGCCGGTGTTCATGGCGGATGTCAAAGGCGATCTCGCGGGCGTCAGTCGGGCCGGGCAAGCGACCGGAAAAATAAAAGAGCGTGTAGCGGAGCTCAAGCTTAAAGGCTTCGTGTACGAAGCGTGTCCCGTGGTTTTCTGGGATGCATTCGGCGAGCAGGGCCACCCGGTAAGAACGACGGTATCGGAAATCGGGCCTTTGCTTCTTTCGCGCATGCTGGATCTGAACGACACACAGGCCGGCGTTCTCACCGCGGTTTTCAAAGTGGCGGACGATGAAGGGCTGCTCCTCCTGGATCTGAAGGATCTGCGTGCGATGCTTCAGCACGTCGGCGACAACGCGAGGAGCTACACGATGCGCTACGGCAACATCTCGTCCGCATCGGTTGGTGCGATCCAGCGTGGCCTGCTCGTGCTCGAACAGCAGGGCGGGGATCTTTTTTTCGGCGAGCCTGCCCTCGACGTCCACGACCTCATCCAGACCGAAGGTGGACGCGGCGTGGTCAACATACTTGCCGCGGACAAACTCATGACCGCGCCGAAGCTTTACGGCACGTTGCTCCTGTGGCTGCTCGCGGAGCTTTTCGAACAGTTGCCGGAAGTGGGCGACCCCGAGAAGCCGAAGCTCGTTTTCTTCTTCGACGAGGCACACCTGCTTTTCAGCGATGCGCCTGCCGCGCTGCTGGAAAAAATCGAGCAGGTGGTGCGTCTCATCCGCTCGAAAGGCGTGGGTGTCTATTTCGTCACGCAAAATCCGCTCGACATCCCCGACACAGTGCTCGGCCAGCTCGGTAACCGCGTTCAGCACGCGCTCCGCGCTTTCACGCCGCGCGACCAGAAAGCCGTCAAGACGGCGGCAACGACCTTGCGCGCGAATCCCAAACTCGACGTCGAAGCGGCGATCACCGAACTCGCAGTGGGCGAAGCACTCGTTTCGCTGCTGGACGCGAAAGGCCGCCCCTCCGTCGTTCAGCGGGCGCTCATCATGCCGCCCGGCTGCAGGATCGGCCCCGTTACGCCGGAAGAACGGAAGGAGACGATGCGTGCCTCGACGCTCGGGGCGACCTACGAAAAGACCGTCGATCGCGAATCCGCTTACGAAAAGCTCGCGGCGCGCCATGGTCTGGGAAGCGAGGGCTCATCGGAAGCGGGTTCAGGCGGTCTACTCGGCGCGCTCGGGGACTTTCTCGGTGGAAGCAAGGGCCCAGGCGGGCGGCGTCGCGAAGGGGCGATCGAAGCCGCCGCGAAAAGCGCCGCGCGTGCGATCGGCTCGGGGGTGGGCCGCGAAATCGTTCGTGGCGTGCTCGGGTCTTTATTGGGCAGCGGTCGGCGGCGTTGAGCGACTGAAAGCGCGCTTTAGAGGATCTCGCCGCGCTGCCAGCGCTTGTAGAACCGCTGGTCGTTCGACATCGCCCAGATCGCGAATGCGGTCGCGAGAATACCCACGATGACCGTATGCAGAGCGACGTCGGTTGGCACCGGGGCAAGCACGAAGGGAGACATCACCAGCCACACGCCGATCAGCATGTTGATGATCTCTTCCCATGCTTTCGGCATGTAGGCCGCGATCAACGCAAATACGACGAGGCCGGCGCCCATGACGTACGCGCTCCACGCCGCGGGCGTCCCGCTGTATGCGAGCACCCAGGGCGAAACGAAGAGCCACGCCCCGAGCACCAGATTTGCACCGTCCTGCCATCGTCGGGCTGTAATCACGGTCCCCTCCATCCTCGCCCGTAAGTTTAGATTCTTTTCTGCAAATCATGTTCCCGCCTGCGCTGCGTTGCAGCAAAGGACAGTAGCTGCGCAACGGAATCCTTGCGCCCCGGTCCAAGTCGGAGTACACCGCTACCGACGTCACCGCGGGATGGAACCTTTCGCAGTGAACGACTTGCCCCTGGCACAGCAACGCAAGGCTATACAGGTCGTGGGAGTCGCTTCCGGCTGCGGAGCCCGCGACACCGGTTGCGAAGCCGGTGCCGATACTTTGCGCACAATGCGCATCACCGCGCGCTTGCGCGCGCACGGCTACAGCGCTCGCTGGGCCGATATCATCCGCCCCGCTGCGGTCTATAGAACCGACACGCTGAAAGCCGTGCGCAAGATCTGCGTGCGCCTGGCGAAGCGCGTCGAGCGCATCGTGCGGGAAGGCGACCTGCCGATCGTCGTGGGCGGCGACCACACATCCGCGATCGGAACGTGGAAAGGCGTTGCGCACGCGCTGGAGCACCGCGGCCTGGTCGGTCTCCTATGGATCGACGCGCACATGGACGCGCACACGCCGGAGACGACGGAGAGCGGAATGCTTCACGGCATGCCGGTCGCCTGCCTGCTGGGCTACGGCTATCCCGAGCTCACCGAAATCGCTCACGGTGCGACGCTCGATCCAAAATGCGTCTGTCTTTATGGCGTGCGCAGTTTCGAGCGTGGTGAAGCCGAGTTTCTCGAGCGCCTTGGCGTGCGAGTTTTTTTCATGGAGGAAATCGCCCGGCGAGGCATCCCAGAGACGTTACGCGAAGCGCTCGGCATCGTGACATGTGCGAGCGCCGGGTTCGGCATTACCCTCGATCTCGACGCCATCGATCCGGGAGATGCGCCAGGCGTGGGCACGCCGGCTCCGGACGGCATACGCGGCGCGGATCTCGTATCCGCGCTCGCGGAATACGGCGGTCATCCGGGACTGGCGGGGGTGGAAGTCGTCGAATACAACCCTTACCATGACCGCCAGTCCGCGACGGCCGGGCTGGTCGCCGATGCGCTCATTGCGATACTTGCCGGGCAGGCAGCGCTATCGGTCGATGGTCCGCAGGCATCGACCTCGATGCACGGCGGCACACAACTTGCCGGGAGCCGCGCACCCGACAAAAGCGAGGAGAGCGCGTAGTGCTCGTGCGATTCGATTCGAAAGCAGGAACCCTCACGACGTTTGGCGACGTCGCCGTGAAGCTTCTGCGGATGATGGGGCAAAGCGGATCGGTTCCGGGTGCCATTCTGGCACAAGACATCCCGCGGGCCCTCCAGCGGCTGCAGCAGGCGCTCGGACGAGAGCCCCGCGAAAGCGCGCAGACCGGTGGAGACGATGACGAGCCGCGCGTGAATCTCAATCAGCGCGCTTTTCCGCTGATCGAGCTCCTCGAGCGCGCGGCGAAGATGGACGCCGACGTGATCTGGGAAGAAGAAGGCAAGCGCTTCATTCCCTGAGTCCGAGCACCTGCCCGCACTGTGCACCGCCGCTTGCGTTCTCGCGTTGTGCACAGAACAGCAGTTGTGCGAGACGTCCGTGGTTGTACTTGGCTGCGAATTCCGCTGCCGTGTGCCCGCCTGACACCCGCACGTCCGCGTCCGCGCCGGCCCGGAGCAACATGCGCGCGATGGCTTCGTGACCCTGAATCGCGGCCATCATGAGCGGTGTGTTGACGTACGCGATGCCGTTTCGGGCATCGCCGTTGACACGCGCGCCCCGCTCTAGCAGGAACCGTACGATACGTTGTTTGCCCTGATATGCCGCATACGACAGCGGCGTGTAATGATGCGGAAGATTTTCGATGTCGGCCCCGGCCGAGACGAGCAGCCGCGTGGCTTGCTCGTGCCGTTCCTCCGAGCGACCCGTTGCCTGTTCGGCGGGATCGACAAAAAACGCCGCGAGCATGAGCGGTGTTTCGCCCACGGGGGTGCGTACGTTCAAATCTGCGCCGGCGGATATGAGGTAGCGGATCACTTCGAGCGAGGCTGCACGCGCGGCGATCGCGAGGAGCGGCGCCCCATCCGGGTAACCCGGTGTGGCTATGCGCTGGTTCGGGGAAATCACGCCGGCCTGTATGGCGCTGCGTATCGCATATACGTCGTCGGTGACCAGTGCGTTGTTCAGGCTGTCGGTATCCAATCCGCGCCCGGGCGTATAACTCACGCTCGCGCAACCCGCGAGCACCATCAGCACGACGCAGACACAGGCGATCGCGCGCACGCTTCGAACAAGCATCCTGATTCCCCCTGAAGACGAGTCGCCGTTGCCTCGGGCGAAGTGCCGGGGCACACGAGCGGTGGACGATGCGTAGAAGTATAACGACGTGGCGTCGCGCCGAAACCCGGATACGGGCGGCAATCCGGGTCTAATCCCTTGCTTCGTGCGGACCGGCCGGCCTGGCTTACGCCGCCCGCTTGATCTCCGCGCGAAGCAGCGGCTGCACGTCTTGGAGCACTGTTTCGATGCTCGCCACCAGTTTTGCCGCCTCGCCGATATCGGCGGCTTTGCCGTGCTGCTCGAGGCGGTTGCACAGCTCGCCGAGCGCCTGCGCTCCGACGTTGAAGCAGGCGGACTTCATGGCGTGCGCGACGTTGCCAAGCTCGACTGCGTTTCCGGCAGCGAGTGCACGCCGAATGGCGCGTACCTGCTTCGGTGCGTCGTCCAGAAAGACCTGGATGACCTGGTTCAACAACGTCCCGTCGTCGTCGAGCGCACGTATGTTGTCGAGCGCGTCCTGATCGAGGGCCGCGGCAGCGGGCACGCTTTCGTTCACGCTTTTCGTGCCGCCGCGGACCGGCGGCTCCACCAGCTCAGGCGGCAGCCAGCGCATCAACACAGATGCAAGTTGTTCGCGGCTGTACGGCTTCGGGAGGTGATCATCCATGCCGGCAGCAAGACACTGTTCCTTGTCGCCGACGAGCGCGTTCGCGGTGAGCGCGACGATCGGAATGCGACGCGTCGCCGAGGTTGCAGTTTCCCGCTCGCGTATCGCGCGACTCGCCGCATAGCCGTCCATCACGGGCATCTGGCAGTCCATGAGCAGGATATCGTAACGTTTGCGTTCCACGGCCTGCAGCGCCTCTTCGCCGTTGTTGACGATGTCGTGCTCGCAGCCGAGCACCTTCAGCATGTTG
>DASRIK010000412.1:0-2981 GCA_035650035.1 Burkholderiales bacterium
CACGAGAACAGTCTCCATAGAAATTCCGCAGTTCGCGGACGGGTTGACGAATTACTATCAGGCTCGCGTGAGCGACCAGGCTTCGGAACTCGGCATTCTCACCCTGCCGGTCGACGCTCTCGGCCTGCCGGCGCGTATCAAGCTCGTGAAAATCGACGTCGAAGGGCACGAGCTCGCCGTCCTGCATGGAATGCGCGCACTCATGGAGCGCGATCGTCCGGTGATGATCGTGGAAACGTCGTCGGCTGAAGTGGTCGATCTCCTGAG
This sequence comes from Burkholderiales bacterium, assembly GCA_035650035.1. Classification (GTDB taxonomy): domain Bacteria; phylum Pseudomonadota; class Gammaproteobacteria; order Burkholderiales; family SG8-41; genus JAQGMV01. The sequence continues at coordinate 268 of DASRIK010000412.1, forward strand.
CGCCGCGGGCTACCAGAGCGAGCGCCTGCCCGGGTCGTCCAATGTGCTTTGCACACCGAAGTAGAGCGGGACGCATATTCCACGCGCCCACCCGTTCACCCGATGATCCGTTCAGGCGCCACCGATGAGTCACCCTCATCGCTATCGTTATTACGAGTTCGTGCTGGCCGCGTTCGTCACGGTGCTGGTGTGCTCGAACCTGATCGGCCCCGCCAAAGTCGCTCAGCTCGAATTGCCGCTCGCAGGTGCGCTTACGTTCGGCGCCGGCGTCCTCTTTTTTCCGATTTCCTACGTCTTCGGCGACATCCTGACCGAGGTCTACGGTTACGCGCGCGCGCGGCGCGTCATCTGGTGTGGCTTCGGGGCGCTCGCTTTCGCATCGCTCATGGCAAGCGTGGTCGTCGCGCTTCCGCCGGCGCCCTTCTGGCAGCATCAAGGCGCATACGAAGTCGCTTTCGGATCGACGTGGCGCATCGCGGGCGCTTCGATGATCGCCTATTTCTGCGGCGAGTTCGTGAACTCCTTCGTGCTCGCGAAAATGAAAATCGCCACGGCCGGCCGGTGGTTATGGACGCGCACCATAGGATCGACGGTGGCAGGTGAGGCCATCGACTCCGCGCTTTTCTACCCGCTGGCGTTCTACGGCAGCGGCATCATCGCAAATGAAGCGCTGCCGCTGCTCGTGGTGACGCAGTTCGTCGCGAAAGTAGGTGTCGAAGTCATCTTCACGCCGCTCACGTACAAAATAGTCGGTGCGCTGAAGCAAGCGGAGCACGAAGACCATTTCGACCGCAACACGAACTTCAACCCCTTCACGCTGAAAACCTGAGCCCGTCAGTCGCCTGAGGGCGCAAGCCTGAATTCCAGCACGTCCGGAAGTTTCTTGAGCGCCCCGGCGAGCCGCCGCTCGGCGCCCGGATCGCGAGTGCTCAACACGAGGTGGTATTCGACGTACCCGCTCTCGACATTCACGCGGTAGCTGAATTCAGATGTCTTGAAACCGTGCCCGGCCATGAATTCGCGGTATTCCGCCTCGGGAATGGCGCGCTGTAACGGGAACCGTACCGTATTCTGAAGGTACGTGATGACCCGCATGCGATCCTCGATCCAGCGAAACGCTGACAGCGTGCCGAGCGTGAGCACCGTTCCGACCGCCACACCGAAATAGAAGCCAGCGCCGGCAAGTATCCCGATGGCGGCGGTGATCCATATCGACGCGGCGGTGGTGAGCCCGCGGACCGAAGCGCCCTCCTTCACGATGACACCGGCACCGAGAAAGCCGATGCCCGTCATGATGCCCTGCGCCATCCGCGTCGGATCGACCCGAACGACCTCCGCGCTCGCGCTGAACCAGGTGTCCTGGTAGATCGCGAGCAGCATGAGCAGCGCAGACGCAATGCACACGAGCGTATGGGTGCGGAAGCCGGCGGGACGGCCCTGGTAGCTCCGCTCGTAGCCGATCAGTGCTCCGGCAATCGTGGCTACGACGAGATGGGCTACGATGGTGATGTAATCGTCTGTGGGCATCAGCTCATGCTAGCAGACGGCCAAATCAGTGACGAGTGACCGCCGACGAGCTGACGTGCCGAGGCGTTCAGCCTTTGACGCACAACACCTGCTTGAGCGTGTGCACCACTTCCACGAGATCGCGCTGGTTTTCCATGACTTCATCGATCGGCTTGTAAGCCGCCGGTATTTCGTCTACCACGCCGCTGTCCTTCCGGCAGATGATGCCTTCGGTCTGCCTTGCCAGATCGGCCGACGTGAACTGCTTCTGCGCGGCCGAACGACTCATGCGCCGGCCCGCCCCATGGGCGCACGACTCGAAGCTTTCGGCTGAACCGCGCCCGCGCACGATGTAGGACTTGGCGCCCATGCTCCCCGGAATGATGCCAAGCTCGCCCGCGCCGGCCCGTATCGCGCCTTTACGCGTGACCCACACGTGCTCGCCATAGTGGCGCTCGCGCTGAACGTAATTGTGATGACAGTTGACGGCTTCGTTCGTCACCCCGAAAGGCGGCAGATGTCTGCCCATCGCGGCCAGTACCGTATCCATCATCGCCTCGCGGTTTGCCGCCGCATAGCGCTGGGCCCAATCGACTGCGCGCACGTACTCGTCGAAGTGCTTGCTGCCTTCTCGGAAATACGCGAGATCGCGGTCCGGAAGATTCGCGATATGGCTCGTCATGTCGCGTCGGGCAAGCTCGATGAAAAAGGTGCCGATCGCGTTCCCGATCCCGCGGCTGCCGGAATGGAGCATCACCCACACACGGTTCGATTCGTCGAGGCAGACCTCGATGAAATGGTTGCCGCCGCCGAGCGTGCCCATCTGCTGCGCCCAGTTTTGCGTGCGCTTGAAGCGTTTCTCGAGCTCCGGGTGCGCGTCCATAATCGACTTCAATTCCTTGCGGAATGGCGCAGCCGCGTGCGCGAGCTCGCGCCCATCCTTATGCTGGTCGCGCCCGACGGGCACATCGCGCGTGATCTGATCGAAAACACGCTTAAGGCTCTTCTCGTCCAGTTGATCGGTGGTGAGGGACGTGCGTGCCGCGATCATGCCGCAGCCGATGTCCACGCCCACTGCAGCGGGGATCACAGCCTGCTTGGTCGCGATGACACTGCCGACCGTCGCGCCGATACCCGCATGAACGTCGGGCATCGCTGCAACGTGGTGATGGATGATCGGCAGCTTCGAGAGATTGACGAGCTGCTGA
>DASRIK010000413.1:0-20350 GCA_035650035.1 Burkholderiales bacterium
CTCCACCATGTCGTACGCGGCCATGAGTCGATAGCACGCCGCGAGGTTGACGCGGACCTCCCACTCCTCCTTGCTGACCTGCTCGCGAACGGGCCTGGTGATCTTGATCGCTGGGGCATTCATCGGCGTTCCTCGTGGGCAGTCGTGATATTACGCGTTCCGCACGTAGCCCGCCGCGCTCGTGCCGGCGATTTTCCCGAATACGGAGCCGGACGTGAGGCCGGTGCCGCCGGGGTAGTTGTGGTAGAAAATGCCGCCGACGAGCTCGCCCGCTGCGTACAAGCCGGGAATCGGCTTGCCGGAGATGTCTTCGACCTCGCCGTCATTCGTGATCTTTAGGCCTCCGAAGCTGAAAGTAACGCCGCACGTGACGGCATAAGCTTCGAACGGCGGCTCGTCGACGGTGTTCGCCCAGTTGGTCTTGTCGATCTTGAGTCCGGTCGTGCGGCGTCCATCCTTGATCGCCATGTTGAACGGACGATCTTTCTGGACGGCGGCGTTGTATTCCTTGATCTCCTGCAGCGCGCGCTCGGCGTTCACGCCTTCCATTTTCTGCACGAGCTCTTCGAGCGTATTCGCACGCACTTTCGTCACCTGCTTGATGCGGTATTCGTCGCGCAGCATCGGGATCAGCTTCTGATCGAAAACCTGCCATGCGAACATGCCCGGTTGATTGAGAATCACGCGACCGTACTTGGCGTACGTGTAATTACGAAAGTCGGCGCCTTCATCAACGAAACGTTCACCGTTGGCGTTTATCATGATGCCCCACGGATAGCTGTGCTTCTGGAACTGGTCGCCGACATTGACGTCGCCGAAAGGCGGTGCGTTGCGGTCCCAGCCGACTGCATGGCAGCCGGACCAGTGGCCGTACGGAAGCGCTCCCACGTCGAGCGCCATCTGAATCCCCTGGCCGAGGTTGTAGCGCGTGCCGCGCACCTTCGCGAGATCCCACCCCGGTCCGAGATAGCGGGCGCGCTTTTCAGCGCTCGACTCGAAACCACCACATGCGAGAACGACGGCTCTTGCGCGAATCTCGACGTTTCGTCCTTTATGCTTCGCTCTTACGCCGCGCACGATGCCTTCGTCGTCCACGAGAAGGTTCAACGCGGGCGTCTCGTAGTAGATCTTTATGCCTTCGCGCTCGCACGCTTTGTGCTCGTTGTCGGTGAGGCCTGCGCCGCCGCCCCAAGTCTCCGCGACGAGGCCGCCCCAGAACTTGTAGCGGTTGCCTTCAACTTTGTAGGACTGCCGGCCATAGCTCGGCTGGAACCGGACGCCTTTTCTAGCCAGCCACACCAGCGTCTCGAAGCTTTTCGTGATCAGGATTTCGGTGAGATCGGGATCGGACATGTACTGCGTGATGCGTCCCATGTCGTCGAAATAGTCTTCGGCGGTGTACTTGCCGTAATCGTGGGTCTTTTTCTCCTCTTCCGTCAGATCCGGAATGAGCTGTGCGAGGTCGTCGACGTTGTTGTAGACGACGCGCATGAGCCCGCCCGTGTAGCGGCTGTTGCCGCCGGAATCCTCGACCGGTGCAGCTTCGAGCACGATCACGCTCGCGCCGTTCTCACGCGCGGCGAGCGCTGCGCAGCACGCTGCGTTGCCTGCGCCGACGACGATCACATCAGGGTTGCCGAAATCGGTGGTGCTCATTGCTTGTTCTCCAAAGCGTGACGGGTGACGGGTGACTGGTGGCGGTGGCGGTGGCGGTGGCGGTGCAGGTCAAAATGCGTGGCGGAACTGGACGCTGCATTCGACCGCAAGCAAGCGGTGCAATTATAGCGACTTGCTCATTTGTGCATACGGCGCACGCCGCGCGAGACTTGTTCAGAGGTTGCCTAATGCAGCGTCTTCACTCGGCGCGGCTCCGCCTCCTCGACGGCCGGCGCCGGTGAAGCGTGATGCACCATCATCCGCCATCCGCGCTCGGTGCGCATGTAGATGTTCGTCGCGAGCACGCAGCTGCGGGCGCGGCTTTCCCCGGTCATTGCAATGTGCTCGTAGACGCTGTGGATCGAAACCATCATCGCCTGCAGCAGATGCTGCTCCCGCACCTGGAACCGCACGTTCTGCGCGCTCGCAAAAATCTGGCGCCAGGACTCGCGCACCTGTGCGACGCCGGTTACACGCGGCCCGCGAGGATGGACGCAATAGATCTCGTCATCGTCGGACCAGACGGCCATCATCGCCTCCAGATCGTGCTTCATGAAGGCATCGTAAAAAGCGGCTTCAGCGTCCTGCGGCGTCGCAAACAGCATCTTCTTCACGTGCTGCATCCCTGGAAGACCGACGAGGAACTGCGGTTAAAATTCTATCAAAAGCCGCGCCACGCGCAGCCCATCTGTTCCCCAGCGAGGTAATCACGATGATGCACATGACCGACCGCGGACTTTCCGACGAACAGAAAATGATGCGCGAGACGTGCCGCGCGTTCGTCGACGATTTCGTCGCCCCGTTCATACGAGCGAGCTGGCAGCGGGAGTGGCTGATGACCCCCGAGGAGCGCCTGCCTTCGAGCATACTGGAGCAGGCCGACCGGATCGGGATCCGCACGCTGGGTATTCCCGAAGAGTTCGGTGGTACCCCGATCGATCCGAAAGAGGAAGTCCAGACGTTCGCGATCATCGCCGAGGAAATCGCGCGCGGCGATTCCGGGTTGGCTGACAAGCTCGTGCAGATCTGGAAAGTGTCGGTGCTGCTCCGCCACGTTGCGCCGCGGCATCTGCAGGAGGAGTGGTTTCCGCGCGTCGTGGCCGACCCAGGCTTTCTCCTTGCCCACTGCCTGACCGAGCCGCGCGGCGCATCCGACCGATGGCTCCCCTATAACGTGCCCGAAGCCGCGATGAACACACGCGCGGCATTGAAAGGCGACAAGTGGGTGATCAACGGCCGCAAGCAGTTCATCAGCAACGGCTACGACGCGAAGCTCTTCGTCGTTTACGCGAATACGAACCCGAAGGTCGGGATGCTGCAGGGCACATCGAGTTTTCTGGTGCCGCGCGATACGCCCGGTCTCACGGTCACCCGCTGTAACGAGACGATGGGCGGCCGGTTCATGAACAACGGTGAGATCGTGTTCGAAGACATGGCGGTCCCGAAAGATCACCTGCTCGTCGAGAACATCGCGCTTTCGAAAGCTGGCGTCTATTTCCGGCCGGGCAAAATCATCCAGGCCGCGAAGAACCTCGGGGTCGGCGTTGCGGCATTCGAGAAAACCGCGGAGTACGTCCAGACCTACATCCAGGGCGGCCGTATTCTCATCAAGCACCAGGCCGTCGCCTGCCGTCTCGCCGAAATGGCGACGAAGCTTGCAGCCGTGCGCGCAATGTTGCGCGAGGCGTCCGCTGCAGTGGATGCGGGCGCACCCGACGCCGATGCGCTATGCAATATGGCGAAGCTCTTCGCGTCCGAGGAGATCTTCAAGGTCGCGCAGCACGCAATGGAGCTTCATGGCGGCAACGGCGTGATGCTGGATTTCGGCGTGGAAAAGCTTCTGCGCGACGCGGCCATTTTCCTGCACATGGACGGCACGACGGACGTCTCGAAGTTCAAGATCGTGAAAGCGCTCTTCCCCGACACGGCGGGTGCTTACGCGGGCCCCGAGAAGTGACGGCGTGACGGGTGACGGCACGCAGGGCGGGCAAGAGCCCACCGCCATGCGGTGCGTCCGCGAAGCACCTATGTCACGGCTTCACGTGTCATCCGCAGCGCGCTCTCCAGAACCCGCTCGGGCTTGAGCTGCATCATGCAGTTGAAATGCCCCAGCGGGCACGTGCGCTCGAAGCAGGGACTGCACGCGATATCGAGCTTCTCGATGTGGGCAAGCGCCGAGAGCGGCGGCGTGAATGCAGGCGTGCTGGAGCCGTAGATCGCGATGAGCGGCGTGCCGACCGCCGCGGCCACATGCATGAGTCCGGAGTCGTTGGTGATGACAAGGCCTGCCGAAGCGAGGAGCTCGACCGCCTGATCGAGCGTGGTCTTGCCGCACAGGTTCACGCAGGCGCCGCCCGACAGCCTCACGATGTCATGGCCGATGTCCGCATCTTTCGCGGAGCCGACCAGCCACACAGCATGGCCGGTTTTCTGGAGGGCGCGCGCGAGGTCCGCAAAGTAAGTCGGCGGCCAGCGCTTCGCCGGACCGTATTCAGCGCCCGGGCAAAGTGCCACGGCGGTGTCCGCGTCGGTCAGACCGAGCGCACTCAATGTCGCCCGCCGCTGTGCGTCGTCGACACGCAGATGCGGACGGGGGAGCGGATCAGGAAGCTTTTCACCGGGTTCGATCCCGAGCGCGGCGTAGCGCTGCACCATCAGCGGCAGGGCTGCGGTGTCGAGGGTGCGGACATCGTTCAAGGCGCCCCATCGCATCTCACCGCGGTAGCCGGTGCGGCGCGGGATGCGTGCGAAGAACGGCACGAACGCGGATTTGAGCGTATTCGGAAGGACGATCGCCTGGTCGTAGCGCTCGGGCCGTAATTCGCGGCCGAGCTCACGCCGTTCCGAGAACTGGAATACGCCGTGCTCGAACGGGCTCGAGATCGTGCGCCTTACTTCCGGCATGCGGCGAACGACGGGGCCCGTCCAGCCGGGCGCGAGCACGTCGAGCTCGAGTCCGGAATGTCTCCCGTGCAGGATGCTGAAAAGCGGCTGAGCGAGTACCGTGTCGCCGATCCACGAGGGCGCGACGACCAGGATTTTCATTTAATGACTGCCAGCCTGCGGTCCGCCTTTCAGCGTATAGCGGGTGCCGCAGTACGGACAGAGCGCTTCGCCCGTGTTCTGGATCGGCAGATAGACGCGCGGATGCGCGTTCCACAGCTTCATGGAAGGCATCGGGCAATGCAGCGGCAGGTCAGCTGCCGTGACTTCGATGTGGCTTTGTTTGCTGCTTGCGGCTTCTGACATTGTGAACGTGTGAACGTGTGAACGAATAAAAAATCTACTTTGCTCCTTCGGCGCTTCGCGCCTCCGGGCGCAACGGCGCGGCGCTGTGTACCCTTATGCAGCGACGGGGGTAAGCCAGTCGCGATGGTTCTCGGCTCGTCCCGTCACGCAGTCGAAGAACATCTTCTGGATGCGGGTCGTGACCGGGCCGCGCCTGCCTTCCCCGATGGTCCGGCCATCGACTTCGCGTATCGGTGTCACCTCCGCGGCCGTTCCGGTGAAGAACGCTTCGTCCGCAATATACAGGTCGTCGCGGGTGATGCGGCGCGCCGATACTTTGTATCCCATCTCGCTCGCCAGCGTGATCACCGACTCGCGCGTGATGCCGATGAGGGCGCTCGTCAGCTCCGGCTCGTAGATGCATCCGTTCTTCACCATGAAGAGATTCTCGCCCGAGCCTTCCGCAACGAAGCCGTCGACGTCGAGCAGCAGCCCTTCGTCGTACCCGTGTTCCGTCGCTTCCAGATTGGCGAGTATCGAGTTCGCATACGTTCCCGAATACTTCGCGCGGCACATGGAAACGTTCACGTGATGGCGCGCGTAAGAAGACGTTTTCACGCGTATGCCTTTTTCGATCGCCTCGGGCCCGAGATACGCACCCCAGGGCCACGCGGCAATCGCCACGTGCACGGTTGCGCCTTGCGGCGATACGCCCATTTTTTCCGAGCCGTAAAACGCGATCGGCCTGATGTAGCACGCATCGAGCTTGTTCGCACGCACGACTTCCTTCTGCGCCTCCATGATCTGCTCGCGCGTGTACGGAACTTTCATGAGATAGATGTGCGCGGAATTGAAGAGCCGCTGCGTGTGCTCCTTCAGACGGAAAATCGCCGTGCCTTCGACTGTCTTGTAGGCCCGCACGCCTTCGAACACGGCGAGCCCGTAGTGCAGCGAATGCGTGAGCACGTGCGTCGTCGCATCGCGCCAGGGCACGAGCTTGCCGTCGTACCAGATGTGCCCGTCGCGGTCCGCCATCGACATGTCACTTACTCCTCGACCAAAACACGAATTCTAACGTACGCGCCCCCGCGGGCCGCGCTCAGGCGTCGCCCATGACGCCTATCCACAGCGCACGAACGGCATCGACTTCGGAAGCGACCGTCTCGATCGGTGTGCGCGCGTAGCTCTCGCCCTGGAGCCTCAGGCCATGCTGCAGCTGCCGGAATCTGCGATACGCGTCGTGCGCGGCGAGCGCGGCCGCTTCCGGCAGGAGCCCGAGGCGTGCCGCGAGCTTCAGCAGCGCGAGATTCCCGATGTTTCCGGTGAGCGCTTCGTGGGCGTGCGAATGACCGAGTACGAGGTATTGGACGATGAATTCCACGTCGATGATGCCGCCGCGGTCGTGCTTCAGATCGAAGAGCCCGCTCTTGTTCGGATGTGCTTCGAGCATCTTGCGCCGCATCTCGATAACCGCGGCCTTGAGCTCCGCAAGGTCGCGACGTTGACGCAGCAGCGCGACGCGGACGGCTTCGAACTGCGCACCGATTCCTGCGTCGCCGGCAACGAACCTCGCGCGGGTGAGCGCCTGATGTTCCCAGACCCACGCATGACGAGCCTGGTACTCGCGAAAGCTCTCCGTCGGGCTCACGAGGAGCCCGCTCACCCCGTCGGGCCGCAGCCTCAAGTCGGTTTCGTACAGCACGCCGGCTGGTGTCAGACTCGTAAGCAGGTGATTGATACGCCGGGCGAGCCGGCTGTAATTCTCCGGCGCTTCGGGGGCCGGGTCGTCGTACAGGAAAACGAGGTCGAGATCCGAGGCGTATCCGAGTTCTTTTCCGCCGAGCTTGCCGTAGGCGACGATCGCGAAAGCCGGCGTCTCGCGATGCCGCTGCCTCACGTCCGCCCACGCGAGCCTCAGCACTTCGCGCAATATGACGCATGCAAGATCGCTCAGGTGATCCGAGAGCGTTTCGAGCAAGAGCGTTCCGGCGAGATCCTGCGCGAGCAGATGCATCGTGTGCACGTGTTTGAAGTGACGCAGCAGATCCATCTGCTTTTCGTCGTCGTCGCTCGCATCATCGAGGTGCGTGCGGAGATTCGCTGCCAGAGCGGGCCAGTCCGGGGCGGCATAGAGCGTGCGCGTATCGAGCAGCTCGTCGAGCAGGATGGGGTGGCGCGTCAGGTATTCGGCCGCCCAGGGACTGGCGCTCATGAGGTCCGCCACGCGCGCGAGCGCCTGCGGGTACTCCTGGAGCAGGGCGAGATAAGCTTCGCGCCGGCTCACGCTCTCGAGAAGTCCGAGCATGCGCTCGAGCGTCGCGTCGCGATTCGCGTGCGCCGCTGCCGCGTGAACGGACATCGGCACGAGACGCTCCAGCCGCGCCTGGCTGCTCGCGGGCATCTGGCGATAGCGCAGACTCTGCCTGAGGGCGCGCAGCCGTCTTTGGATTTCTGCGGCGTTCGCGTAGCCCATGTTCGCGAGCAGCTCGCGTGCCCTTTCGTTGTCCGCCGTGTCCCCGGTTTCGTGCCACAGTGCGTCGAGCTCGTGCTGTTCGCGGGGCGCCGCGACGAAGATGTCGTTGAAGTGGCGTGTCACGGCCGCTCGATGCCGTTCGAGCTGCTCCTGAAGCGCCGCGTAATCGGCGCAACCCATGCCGCGCGCAATGAGCTCGCGATCCTCGCTCGATCGCGGCAAGGCGTGCGTCTGCTGGTCGTCGAGATACTGCAGGCGATGCTCGAGATTGCGCAGGAAGACGTACGAAGCGGTGAGCTCGTTCACGGCGTCCGCCGTGAGCAGCCGCCTCTCTGCGAGCAGCGGCAGGACGGTCAGCGTCGGCTGCTGGCGCAATGCGGCATCACGGCCGCCTCGTATCAACTGAAAAACCTGGACGATGAATTCGATCTCGCGGATACCACCCGGCCCGAGCTTGATGTTGTCGGCGATGTCGCGGCGCTCGACTTCGAGCCGCACCTGCCGGTGCAGCTCGCGCATGGACGCGAACGCGCTGTAATCCATATGCCGCCTGAACACGAACGGCCGCACCAGCTCCATCAGCTCGTGCACACGGTCGCCGGTCGCGCACCGGCCTTTGATCCACGCGTAACGTTCCCATTCGCGGCCCTGCGTGATGAGATAGTTCTCCAGCATGTCGAAGCTCGCGACAAGCGGACCGCTGTCGCCGTAAGGCCTGAGTCGCAAGTCGACGCGAAACACGTAACCGTCTTCCGTCACTTCCGAAAGGAGCGCCGTCAGCCTGCGCGCGAGCCGGGTGAAGAATTCATGGTTGCTGAGCGTCCGGGCGCCGTCGGTCTCGCCTTCCTCGGGATAGACGAGCACGAGGTCCACATCGGAGGACACGTTGAGCTCGCCGCCTCCGAGCTTCCCCATGCCGACCACGTGCAGTTGCTGCGGCAAGCCGCCCGATTCGCCGCGTGGCTCCCCGTACTGCTGCGTAAGCTCGGCGTGCGCCGCAGCTGTCGCCGACTGGATTGCGATCTCCGCGAGCGCGGTGGCTATGGAGACGACCTCCGCGAGATCCGCGCGTCCCGCGAGATCACGCGCGATGAGGCCGAGCATCACCTCCTTGCGCAGGCGGCGCAGCGCACGCGCGCAGCTGGTGTCCTCCGCAAGCAGCACGGATAGCCGATCGCGCATGCGGGATGGGGTATAGGGGTGTTCGAGCTGCGCGCGCTTGGCAAGGCCGGGCTCGGCCGCGAGCAGCAGACGTACATAGCGGCTGAACCGCGAAGCGCTTTCGAGCACCCCTTCGCCGCCGGTTGAATCCGGCGCAGTATTCGCTTTCAATCCAGTGCCCGGAGTACTCGGGGTACAATACCTTCAAGTCCGAGCCCAACTATCGCATGTTTCTGAATTTCAGGCAAAAAACGTGTCCCCGGCAGCCGCGCTGCGCTGGCTCAAGCTAAGCTCGCTCTGGACTTGGCGGGCGCTCGCTTGGACCGTCCTCGGTGCGGCGCTCGCGTGTGCGGTGTTCGTTCTCACCCTCCGCTACTGGTTCCTCCCGAACATCGAGCAGTACCGCGAAGACATCGCCGCAGCGGTGAGCCGCGCCGCGAACGTGAGCATCACGATCGGCAGGATCTCCGCGGACTGGGACGGCGTGCGGCCTCACCTGAAGCTCGAACAGGTGAGCGTCTACGACAGGTCCGGACGACGCGCGCTCGACCTCGGCCGCGTGGAGAGCACTCTCGCGTGGCGATCGCTGCCTGCGCTGCGCCTGCATTTTTACGCGCTCGACATCTATCAGCCGACGCTCGAGATACGCCGTGACGCCAACGGGGTGCTCTCCGTCGCCGGCATCGAGCTCCAGACCGAAGACCGCGATCGCGCCGGCTTCACGGATTGGCTGCTCGCGCAACGCGACATCGAGATTCACGGCGCTTCAGTATCGTGGACGGACGAACTGCGCAAGGCGCCGCCGTTGAGCTTGAGCGATGCGTCGCTGCATCTGGTGAACCGCGGAAACCGCCACCGCTTCGGTTTGCGGGCGGTTCCTCCGGCCGAGCTTGCCGCGCCGATCGATCTGCGTGCTGATTTTCGGGGCGAAAGCGTGGAGGTCCTCTCGGACTGGAACGGGCGCATTTTTCTTCAGGTCGACCACGTCGATCTCGCGGCCTGGAAAGCATGGGTCAACGTGCCGGTGGAAGTGACGCACGGTCTGGGAGCCGTGCGGACGTGGCTTACGTTCAAAGAGGACGAGCTCACCGAAATCATCGCGGACGTAAAACTGTCCACGGTCAATGCGCGCCTGCGCGAAGACCTTCCACGGCTCGGGCTCGAACGCCTCGCCGGACGCGTTGCATGGAAACAGGCGCCGTCGGGCTTCGAGCTTGCGGGGGCGAAGCTCGCCCTCTCGGGTGGCGGCGTAAAACTCGACCCGGCCGACTTCCGCCTCAAAGTGGCAGCAGACCAGAAGGGTGAGCGCGTCGGAGAGCTCAACGCGAATGCGCTGGACCTCGCGCCGCTGGTCATGCTTGCGGATCGTCTTCCGCTCGACACCGAGCTGCGGAAGCAGCTCGTTGCGTTTTCGCCGCGTGGCAGGGTGCACGATCTCGCTGCCAAGTGGAAAGGGGAGTGGCCGCAGCTTTCCAGCTATAGCGCGCGCGGCCGTTTCGAAGCGCTTGCGATCCAACGCTCCGAGAGTTTTCCGGGGGTTTCCAATTTGAGTGGCAACATCGACGCGAGCGAAAAAGGTGGCGCGCTGCACGTAAGCGGCGAGCGTGTCGGCCTCGACATGCCGCGGGTCTTCACGTCTGCGCTCGGCTTCGAAACGTTCACCGCGCAGTTCTCGTGGACCCGGCCGGGCGGTCGCATGGAGGTGAAGTTCAACAACGTGTCGTTTGCGAATGCGGATGCAACGGGCAGTCTGTTCGGTAGCTATCGCAGCCTCCCGGACAGTCCCGGCGAGATCGATCTCACCGGTAGTCTCACGCGCGCTGACGCGCGTAACGTATCCCGCTACATACCGGTGACGGTGCTCAAGAACTCGCGTCCCTGGTTCGAGCGCGCGTTCGTCGCGGGCCATTCGAACGACGTGCGATTCCGCGTGAAAGGGAGGCTCGAAGACTTCCCGTTCCCGCAGGAGAAGAGCGGGCTTTTCAACGTGCTCGCGAAAGTGAGCGGCGGCACGCTCGACTATGCCGAGAAGTGGCCGCGCATCGAGAACATCGAAGGCGATCTCCAGTTCCGCGGCACGCGTATGGATTTCATCGCGAAGCACGGCACGATCGAGGGGGTGAAGCTTTCGAAAGTGCAGGGGGAGATCCCCGATCTCAAAGCACGGCCCGAAGTGCTCAGGGTCGCTGGCGAAGCGGAAGGCCGCACTTCCGATTTCCTGGCGTTCATCGCGAAGACTGCGGTCACGGAAATGATCGATCGCTTCACCGACGGCATGCAGGTGCAGGGAATGGGCCGTCTCGCTCTCAACCTCACCCTGCCTCTCGGTCGGCTCGAGACGAGCCAGGTCGCCGGAAATTACCAGCTGATCGACAACCAGGTGATGTTCGATCGCGATCTGCCGCCGCTCGAACACGCGAACGCCCGCATCGAGTTCACGGAGTCTTCGGTTCGAACCTCCGGCGCCAGCGGTGTTTTCCTCGGCGGGCCGGTCACGATCTCCGGGTCGTCGCAGCGCGACTCCGTCATGCGAGCGACTCTGCAGGGTCGTATCAACGCGGACAACGTGCGTAAGGCGGGTGGACCCGCCTGGATGCAGCATCTGCGCGGCTCGACGGAATGGCGCGGCGCGCTCACGTTGCGCAAGAAAGTGCCGGAGCTCGTCATCGAATCGAACCTGCAGGGCATCGCGTCGAACTTGCCCGCGCCTTTCGCGAAAACCGCGAACGAGACAGTGCCGCTGCGCATCGAGCGCCGAACGAGCGGCGCACAACAGGATCGCATCTCGTTCGCTTATGGCGACGTCGTCAAAGCGGAGCTCGCGCGACGTAGTGACGGCAAACAAACGGTCATCGATCGCGGTGTGATACGCCTGGGTGGCGGTGAAACCGGCGAGCTCGACCGCCCGGGCCTGTGGGTGCGAGGCGCGCTCAAGAAAATCGACTTCGACGAATGGCTCGCATTCAGTCGGTCGGGTGAGAGCGACACAAGCTATACGGTCGCAGGCGCGGACGTAAAGTTCACGGAAGTCGACTTCTTCGGCAGGCGCTTCGGTGAGCTCGCCCTCACGATGGCACCGCAAGGCTCGGTAACGCAGCTTACGTTTTCAGGCCGGGAGATCGAAGGGGGTGCGACCTGGCGTGGGGAAGGCAAAGGACGCCTCGCGGCGCGGCTGAAGAAACTCACTTTGCCTTCCGCGCAACCGACCGCGGCAGCTGCAGCTCCTAAGCCGCCGCCCGGCAAGACGCAGGACCTGCCGGCGCTCGACGTGGTTGTAGAGCAGTTCCAGGCGGGAGAAAAGCAGCTCGGTCGGCTCGAGCTGAACGCCACACATCAGGAGCGCGACTGGCGCATCGAGAAACTGCGCTTGTCGAACCCCGACGCTGTGCTCTCCGCCGATGGAGCGTGGCGCGGCTGGCTCACCCAGCCTCGCACGCAATTGAACGTCCGCATGGACGTGACGGATATCGGCCGAACGCTCGAGCGCTGGCGCTATCCGGCGGGTGTGCGCCGCGGAACGGCCAAGATCGAAGGCCATCTCGAGTGGGCGGGCAGCCCGCTCGACTTCGATTACCCGACGCTTGGCGGCCAGGTGGTTGTCGAGGCGGCCAATGGACAATTCGTGAAGCTCGAGCCCGGCATCGCCAAGCTTCTCGGGATACTGTCGCTGCAGGCGCTGCCGCGACGCATCACGCTCGATTTTCGTGACGTATTCAGCGAAGGCCTCGCGTTCGACTCCATCATCGGCGCACTCAAGATCGACCGCGGTGTCGTGAGAACCGAAAACTTCCGCATTCAGGGGCCGTCCACGCGTGTTGTGATGGCCGGCGAGGTGGATCTTGCGCGCGAGACCCAGAAGTTGCGCGTGCGTGTGACGCCCCACGTTTCGGACACCGTCTCGATCGCGGGCGCGTTGATCGGCGGGCCTGTGGCGGGTGTCGCTGCTTATCTGGCGCAGAAAATCCTCAAAGATCCGCTGGAGCAGCTCGTGTCCTTCGAGTACAACGTCACTGGAAGCTGGTCCGATCCGCTGGTCGCGAAAGTCGAGCGGGCCGCGATGCTGCCGCCGCCGGATACCAGCGGCCCATGAACACGGCTCTTTATGGCTCGGCGGCTCTCGCGCTCGCTCTGTGGTCCGGCGCACCGTGCGCGCAGACATCGGACGTGCGTCCGGAACTATGGGACCGGCCGCGCACCGCGAGTGTGATTCTCGGTGAGGAGAGTATCAAGCGCGCGGTCGCGGCTTTGCTGGTGCAACCGGATGCACAGCTTGTCATCCATCATGCCGCGGCGCCGGACCTCGAGCTTCAGGCGGAAGAGCTCAGAGCGTGGCTCGGCGCTCTTGCAATCGATCCCCGGCGCGTTGCGTTGCGTGCGGACCTCGCCGCCCGCGCGCCGATCAGAATAGAGGTGATTCCATGAAGCTGCCGGTTGTCGCTGCCGTCCAGATGGTCTCCGGTCCGAACGTCGATGAGAACCTGCGGGAAGCGGGGCGCCTCATTGCGATCGCGGTGGAACGCGGCGCGAATCTCGTTGCGCTGCCGGAATACTTCCCGATC
Organism: Burkholderiales bacterium; assembly: GCA_035650035.1. Lineage (GTDB taxonomy): Bacteria > Pseudomonadota > Gammaproteobacteria > Burkholderiales > SG8-41 > JAQGMV01. The sequence goes on from DASRIK010000413.1 coordinate 13,078, forward strand.
ATGGGCATGGACGAGCGCGACAAGGTCAAGGTGCGCGAAGAAGAGGGCAGTGGGCCGATACAGGCGTTTCTCTCGGAAACGGCGCGCCGGCATGCGATCTGGCTGGTGGGCGGATCGGTGCCGCTCGTCGCGTCCACACCGGACAAAGTACGCAATAGCACGCTCGTTTACGACGAGCGCGGAAAGCAGGTCGCGCGCTACGACAAGATCCACCTGTTCGCGTTCGAAACCGGACGCGAAAGCTATTCCGAGCCGCGAACGATCGAAGCGAGTTCCGACGTCGTGGTCGTCGACTCGCCTTTCGGCCGACTGGGCCTTTCCATCTGCTACGACCTTCGATTTCCCGAGCTCTACCGGGCGATGAAGAACGTCGATCTCATTCTCGCACCTTCAGCTTTCACCGAAACGACCGGCAAAGCGCACTGGGAGATCCTCATCCGGTCGCGCGGGATCGAGAATCTCGCGTACGTGCTCGCGCCGGCGCAGGGCGGCTCGCATCCGAACGGGCGCGAGACGCACGGCAATTCGATGCTGGTCGATCCCTGGGGCGTGATCGTCGATCGCCTGCCGAAAGGAAACGGCGTCGTGATGGGCACGATCGACCGCGAGCACACGCGCCGGCTGCGCGCGAGCCTGCCGGCACTTTCGCATCGCAGACTGTAGACATCACTTCGCAGGGCCGGCGAAACTCGGTTGCCGCCAGGTTGTCTTCTTCAATGATCCTTTTTCAGTCACGGACTTCTTCATAGTGAATTCACAAACACAGACTCAGAATCCGCTTGGTGCGACGTTGCTCGAAATGCCGTTCACGACGGCGCAGGAGATCCTGCTCGCGCCTTACGCTCTGGACGATATGCGCCTGCAGACCGTCTTCGGCGAAATCATGTCTCACAAGGTGGATTACGCCGACCTTTATTTCCAGTACAGCCGCAACGAGTCGTGGAGCCTGGAAGAAGGCATCGTCAAGTCCGGCAGCTTCAACATCGATCAGGGCGTAGGCGTGCGCGCTGTGAGCGGCGAGAAAACCGCTTTCGCGTATTCGGACGACATCAGTCTCGATGCGCTGAAATCCGCTGCGGAAGCGACGCGCGCGATCGCGCGGCGCGGCCAGAGCGGCGGCGTGCAGGTGGTCAAGCGCGGCTCGGGGCGGCAGCTTTATGCGGCCCGCGATCCGCTCGCGAGTTTGAAAGATCAGGAAAAAGTCGCGCTGCTCGAAAGGCTGGAGCGATATGCGCGCGCTCTCGATAACCGCGTGACACAGGTGATGGCGTGGCTCGCGGGCGAGTATGAAGTGATCCTCATCGCACGCTCCGACGGCATGCTCGCTGCGGACGTGCGGCCGCTCGTTCGCGTGTCGGTGCAGGTGATCGTCGAGCAGGATGGGCGGCGTGAGCAGGGTAGCTCCGGAGGCGGCGGCCGGGTCGATTACGGCTATTTCACCGACGAGCTCCTGCGCGAATATGCGAAACGCGCAGTCGACCAGGCAGTCGTCAATCTCGACGCGCGGCCGGCGCCGGCAGGCCCGATGACCGTTGTGCTCGGGCCGGGTTGGCCGGGGGTGTTGTTGCATGAGGCGGTCGGGCACGGCCTGGAAGGCGATTTCAACCGCAAAGGCACTTCGGCGTTCACTGGCCGGCTGGGCGAGCGCGTGGCGGCCCCCGGGGTAACTGTCATCGATGATGGCACTTTGCCGCAGCGCCGCGGCTCGCTCAACGTCGACGACGAAGGCAATGCGACTCAGCGCAACGTCCTGATCGAGAACGGCGTGCTGCGAGGCTATCTGCAGGACAGCCTCAACGCGCGACTCATGGGCGTGCGGCCGACCGGCAACGGCCGGCGGGAATCGTATGCGCACATTCCGATGCCGCGCATGACCAACACGTACATGCTGGCAGGCGACAACGATCCTCAGGAAATCATCGCTTCGGTCAAAAACGGGCTCTATGCCGTGAATTTCGGCGGAGGGCAGGTCGATATCACGAACGGCAAATTCGTGTTCTCCGCCTCGGAAGCTTTCATGATCGAGGACGGCAAGGTCACCTACCCGGTGCGAGGCGCGACGCTCATCGGAAACGGCCCCGACGCCCTTACGCGGGTCTCCATGATCGGTAACGACATGGCCCTCGATACCGGGGTCGGCACGTGCGGGAAGGAAGGACAGAGCGTGCCGGTAGGTGTCGGGCAGCCTACTTTGCGGATAGATGCGCTGACGGTTGGCGGAACGGTATAATCCCTTGTTTTTAGGGGGTTTAGGTTTCATGCAATACAGAACTGACGACCTGCGGATCAGGGAGATCAAGGAGCTCGCGCCGCCTTCTCACCTGCTCCGCGATCTCACGGTCACCGAAAAAGCCGCCAAGACGGTCGTCGAAACGCGGCAGCAGATCCATCGAGTGCTGCACGGCGCGGACGATCGCCTTGTCGTAATCATCGGGCCGTGCTCGATCCATGACGTGCAGGCGGCGAAGGAGTATGCGTCGCGCCTGGCGGAAGCGCGTGCGAGGCTCGGGCGCGATCTTCTGATCGTGATGCGCGTGTATTTCGAAAAGCCGCGCACCACCGTCGGCTGGAAAGGCCTGATCAACGACCCGAAGCTCGACGGCAGCTTCAGCATCAACGAAGGGCTGCGGATCGCGCGCCAGCTTCTCCTCGACGTGAACGAAATGAGCGTCCCCGTCGGATGCGAGTTCCTCGACATGATCACGCCGCAATACATTGCGGACCTCGTCTCGTGGGGCGCGATCGGCGCTCGCACGACTGAAAGCCAGGTCCATCGCGAGCTCGCGTCAGGGCTTTCGTGCCCGGTCGGTTTCAAGAACGGCACCGACGGCAACATCAAGATCGCCGTCGACGCGATCCGTGCGGCGCAGGCGCCACACCATTTCCTGTCGGTGACCAAAGGCGGCCATTCGGCGATCGTTTCGACCACCGGCAACGAGGACTGCCACATCATCCTGCGCGGCGGCAAGCAGCCGAACTACGATGCCGGGAGCGTTGACGCCGCGGGGAAAGGGCTCGCCGAAGCGGGCGTGCCCGTGCGCCTGATGATCGATTTCAGCCACGGCAACAGCAGCAAGAATCCTCAGAAGCAGCTCGATGTCGGCCGCGACATCGCGCATCAGGTCGCCGGCGGCGAAGAGCGCATTTTCGGCGTGATGATGGAAAGCCATCTCAAAGGCGGCCGGCAGGACCTGGTTCCCGGCAAACCGCTGCACTACGGCGTCAGCATCACCGACGGTTGTGTGGGCTGGGAAGAAAGCAGGGCGCTGCTGGACGAGCTGGCTGAAGCCGTGCGGAAACGGCGGGTAAAAGCCGAGGCCGAAGCGGAATAAGGCATAACAGCCACTTGTCGGTGCCGGATCACTGGCACCGTGCCAGAGGAACGGACCATGCAAGAAGACCAAAAATTTCCGGGAGAAAATGCGCTGCTGGGCCGCTTCGAGCGCATCGCGGACAACGCGACCATCGCCGAAGAGCTCGGCACGCTGCTCGGGCGTGCCCCGCTCTTTTCGGATTTCACGCACGAGGACATCAGGACGCTCGCGGAATACATGGGCGTCTACCGTGCGCAGTCCGCCGAGACGATCATCCGGGAAGGCGACGTCGGCGATTTCATGCTGCTCATCATCCGCGGCGAGGTCGACATCCTGAAGCGCGGACACCACCGCGAGCAGCAGCACATGACGAGCGTCGGCGCCGGCACCACGATCGGGGAAATGTCGATGATCGACGGCGAGCCGCGGTTTGCCACGTGTCGCACTACGCAGGCCACGACGTTCGGCGTGTTCACCCGCGACAACATGGCGAAAATCATCCTCGAGCGGCCGCAGCTCGGCTCGAAGATCCTGGTGAAGCTCGTCGCCATGCTCTCGGCGCGCCTTCGTCAGACCAGCGCGAAGCTCATGCGCTACATGGAAGGCGTGATCACCTAGCCTTCCGTCTCATGGTGCCGCGCCTTCTGCGCTGCGCGGCTCTTCTGCTTGCCGCGCTGCACGTTCCGTCTTTCGCGGGCCAATGGAAAGACGACCGCGGCGTCGAGGTATCGGTACCGGCGACGCCTCTCCGCATCATCGCGCTGTCCCCGCATCTTGCCGAGATCGTTTACGCGGCCGGCGCAGGCAGTCGGCTCGCGGCGGTCGTTCGGTACAGTGACTACCCGCAAGAGGCCGCGCGGCTGCCGCAGGTCGGCGATGCTTCGCGGCTCGATATCGAACGGATCCTCGCGCTGCAGCCCGATCTCGTGCTCGGCTGGAAAAGCGGTAACCCCGCGCACGATCTGCAACGACTCGAGCGATTGAAGCTTCCGGTGTTCGTGACCGAGGCTCAGCGTCTCGCCGACATTCCGCGGCTCGTGCGCACGGTGGGGGCGATCGCGGGCACGCAATCTCGAGCGGACGCGGCTGCCGACACGCTGGAGCGCGAGCTCCAGTCGCTTCGCGCGCGGTATGCCGCACGAGCTCCCGTGCGCGTGTTCTATCAGATCTGGCATCGTCCGCTGCTCACGGTGAACGGTCGGCATCTCATCAGCGACGTGCTCGATCTCTGCGGCGGGCGCAACGTATTCTCCGGAGCGCCCGTCCTGACGCCGTCCGTGTCCATCGAAGCCGTTCTGGCGGCGGGGCCCGACGTGGTTCTCGGCGGCAGCTCGGCGATGCGTGCGGAGGAGCTCGCGGCGCAGTGGTCCGCGGCGCCGGTTTCAGCGCTGCGGCGCGTACCTGTTCGTTACGTTCCCGCGGATCTGATTCAACGACAGACGCCGAGAATCCTGGAAGGCGCTCGCATCGTCTGCGAGCACCTGGAGGGAGTGCGGCGCGAACGCTGAGCTGTCGCGCCGCCTTGTCGCCGGTTCAATATCTGAAACGCCGCGAGGGTGTGATCTACCGTGTGCGGCGATTCTTCCCCTGCTCCCACAGCACATCGCTTCCGCCGGCGTGACGATTGAGCACGCGCGCGTAGACGAACAGCAGATCCGATAGGCGGTTGAGATACTGGACGAGGAGCGGCGGTACGCGCTCTGACTGCGCGAGGGCGACGAGTTTTCGCTCGGCACGCCGGCACACGGTGCGCGCGATGTGGGCCGTGGCAGCCGCATGCGTACCGCCTGGAAGCACGAAATCCTTGAGCGGCGGGAGTGCTGCGTTGGCTATTTCGAGTGCCTGCTCGAGTCGCTGTAGATGACTCTCGCCGATGATCGCATGGCCCGGCAGAGAGAGCTCCCCGCCGAGATCGAAAAGATCGTGTTGAACGGACCCAAGCGTCTCGCGCACCCGATCGGAAAGCTCTGCCGTCAGCAAAAGGCCGATAACGGAATTGAGCTCGTCGATGTCACCGATCGCGTCCACGCGCGGTGAGTCTTTGCGCACGCGGGAGCCGTCCGCGAGCCCTGTCGTGCCGTCGTCGCCGGTGCGGGTGACGATCTTTGAAAGGCGATTGGCCAAATCGATCCTCTTCCAGCTCAGCGCGCTGCCGCAGCCGTCGGCGCGAGCGGCTGCTGCTGCCGCGGCTCGCCGTTCGGCAGCGTCGTCTTGCATTCGCGGAAAATCTGCCGATCGCAGTTGCGGCAGATCTCGCTGTCGAGCTTCGGATAGATGAAGCCCACAGCGCGCGATTGCGCGGGGTAAATGTTATCCATGCCGATATCGTCGAGATATCCGCCGCGGCTGAGGAGGCCCATCACATCGTCGTTCACATGGTAGAGATACAGTCCGCCGCCAAGCCTGCGCCGGCGTTTTGCTTCCATCGCGAGCGCCTCGGCGCCCGCAACGTCGACGAAATTGACGCCTGTCATGTCGAGCAGCAGGTGCTTCTGCGAGGGGTTTTCCGCGTCCACGCGCTGCAATACGCTCTGCACGTGGTCCACTGCGCCGAAAAAGATCGAGCCGTTGACCCGCATGATCTTCAACTGCAGGCAGTCCGGGAGACCGCTGCGTGTCGTGAGCATCTGGGTGTGCTCGTTCGGATCGGGCTTCACGTCGAGAATACGCGGCCGTGACGTGCGGTTGAGATACAGCATCAACGAAAGCAGCACGCCGATATAGATCGCGAACTCGAGCTGGGCGGTGAGCGTTGCGACCAGTGTGACCGCGAGAACAGCGGTTTCCGAGCGGCTCGTGCGAATGATGTTGCGCATCGCCTTGAAGTCGATAAGGCCCCAGGCGATCAGGAAAAGAATGCCTGCCATCGCGGGTATCGGAAGATATTGTGCGAGCGGCGCGACCACGAGCAGGATCAGTACGAGGAACAACGCCGCGAACACGGCCGAGAGCGGTGTCTTCGCCCCGGCCTCGTAGTTCAAGCCGCTGCGGTTGAAGGAGCCGCTCGACGCGTAGGCCGAGAAGAAGCTGCCGAAGATATTCGAAAGACCTTGCCCGATGAATTCCTGGTTTCCATCGATGCGCTGCTCCGAACGCAGTGCGATTGCGCGGGCGATCGACACCGCCTCGGTGAGCCCCAGCATCGTGATCGCCACCGCGATCGAGGCCGTTTTTCTCAACGATTCGAGTGAAAACGGCGGCACCGACCACTGCGGCAGCGCCGCGGGCAGCGCAGCGACCGTCGGGATGCCGTGCGTTTCCGCGAACCCGGGTATCAAGTCGAGCGCGAGCGCGACGAGACTGCCCGCCACCATGGCCGCGATCATGTACGGAAACTTCGGGTAGTGCCGCTTCACGAATATTGCAACGAGCAGAGTGACGACCCCGACGAAGGTGACGTAGCCGTCGACCGCCGTGATACGCGAGCCGAAGGCATACACGGTTTCGGCAAACGACATCCCCCGCTCCATCGGGATGCCGAAGAAGTGCTGGATCTGGCTCGAGGCGATGAGCAGCCCCGCGCCCGCCGTGAAGCCCACCACGACGGTGTGCGAGATGAAATTCACCAGCACGCCCATTCTCCCGAGCCCCATCGCGAGCTGGAACACACCTGTCAGGAACGTCGCCATGAGTACGAGCTCGACGTACGCGCGTGAGCCCGGCTCGGCGAGCGCGCTCATCGTCGAGTAAATGACGATGGAGATGGCTGTCGTCGGGCCGGACACGAGATGCCAGCTCGAGCCGAAGAGGGCGGCCATGATCGCGGGGACTATGGCGGCATAAAGCCCGTACTCGGGCGGCATGCCCGCGATAGTTGCGAACGCCACACCTTGCGGCAACACGACGAGCGCGCCGATCACGCCGGCAGTTCCATCCGCGCGCAGCGTGACGCGATTGACGCGAGGCCACCATTGCAGGAAAGGAAACAGACGCGGAAGCCAGGGGCGCATGTACGCCCG
>DASRIK010000414.1:0-2992 GCA_035650035.1 Burkholderiales bacterium
ATGCCGGGCGTCAAAGCGGTGCTCACCGGTGACGATACGGCCGGGCGCAAATGGGGAGCTTTCCGTCCCGACCTTTATCCGCTCGCCAAAGACAGGGTGCGCTATGTCGGCGATGAAGTCGCGGCGGTCGCGGCCACGGACCCGGCGATCGCGCGCTCCGCAGTCGACAAGATCGTCGTGCAATACGAAGTGCTGCCCGCAGTTCTGTCGCTCGACGAAGCACTCGCTCCGGGCGCGCCGCTCGTTCACGACGACGCGGCGGGAAACGTCGCACACCATTTCAACTTCGAGCGCGGCGAGGTCGATGCAGGTTTTCGCGCGAGCGACCTCACGGTCGAAGGGACATGGGAAACGGTGCGGCAATGGCATTCGGCGCTCGAAACAATCGGCTGCGTCGCGAGCTGGTCCAGCGGCCGCGTGACGATGTGGTGCAACACGCAGACACCGTTTCTCGCGCGCGGACGGTACGCGACGGCGCTCGGCGTGCCCGAAGCGCAGGTTCGCGTTATCCAGACCGAAGTGGGCGGCGGTTTCGGCGGCAAGTCCGGCGACGATAACGCGTCGGTCATCTGTGCCCTGCTCGCTCAGCGCGCCGGGCGCCCCGTGAAGCTCATTCACACGCGTGAAGAAGAATTCCTCGCAAGCCATCCGCGCATGCCGATGCGGTACTGGGTGAGGCTCGGGTTTCGCCGCGACGGCAAAGTGATGGCGAAAGAAATCAAGATGCTTGCGGATAACGGCGCTTACACGGGCAAATCGCAGGCGATTCTCGGCGCCGCGAGCGTGCGCCACGACGCGCTCTACAAGTACCCATGCGTTCGCGGCGATTCGACGCTCGTCTATACGAACCTCGTCCCGACCGGCGCGTTCCGCGGCTTCGGAAATCCGTCCGCCGACTGGGCCGTCGAGCAGGCGTGGGATCTCGCGGCCGAAAAGCTCGGCATGAACGTCGTGGATCTCCTGCGCATGAACGCGGTCGAGCCCGGCGACGTTTCGCCGCACAACCACAAGATCACGAGCTGCGAGCTGCGCCAATGCATCGACAAAGCGGCTTCGGCGATCCGCTGGAAAGAGAAGAAAGCGCGCCCGGAGAACAACCGCGGGCTCGGCATGGGCTGCAGCGTGCACGTGAACGGCCGCCGCAGCTTCGGCGACTGGGACGGCAGCTCCGCCATCGTGCGTATCAACGAGGACGGGCGCGCAACCGTCATCACGGGTGAAGGCGAGATCGGCCAGGGCACGCTGACGGTGCTTCGTCAGATCGCGGCCGAGCAGCTCGGACTCGCGTATGAGGACATCGACATCACGCGCCCGGATACCGACCTGCATCCGCACTCGCTCGGCGCGCTCGCAAGCCGCGTCACGTATGTCGCAGGCAACGCGGTGAAGCTTGCCGCCGAAGCCGCTTGCAAGCAGCTCATGGATGCGGCGGCCGAGCAGCTCAACCGTCCGGCGAGCGAGCTCACGATCATAAACGGCGAAATCGGGCCGCGGGGCGGGGCGGAGACCGAATACAAATCCGTCGCTGCGGTCGTTCGCGCGAACATCTACAAGCGCGGCGGGCAGCCGATCATTGGCGTCGGCACCTGGGACAACCCATCGGATTTCCCGGACCACAGCCGCTACGGAAACGAGTCGGGCGCATACAACTTCGCAGCGCAGGCGGTCGAAGTCGAAATCGATCGCGACACCGGAGAAGTGAAGTTGCTCGAAGTCGCAGCGGCAGTCGATTGCGGAACGGTGATCCACCCTGCCGCCGCAGAAGGCCAGGTGCAAGGCGCCGTCACGCAAGGCATAGGCTATGCGATGGTCGAATACTTCGACTGGTACAACGGCACGCCAACGGACCCCAATTTCATCGACTACATGATTCCGACCGCCGGGATGATGCCGAAGATGCACGTCGCGTTTGCGGAGTCTTACGAGCCGAGCGGTCCGTTCGGTGCGAAAGGCCTGGGCGAAATCGGTCTCGACGCAATTCCCGCGGCCATCGCGAACGCAATCGCGGATGCGGTCGGCGTGCGCCTGACGTCGCTTCCGATCACAGCGGAGAAAATCCATCGTGCGCTGCATCCCGAGCTCTACGCAAACGAAAACAAATCCGAGGCGCCGCCCAAAGGCGGGGTGTGGAACCGGCTGACCACGGGGAGACCGGCAGGCGCGCGCGCGTTCAATCCCGAGCTCATACATGCGACGAATGTCGAGGACGCGGTGCGGCTGCTCGCGGAAGGTGACAGCGCGCTCGTATGCGGAGGCATGTCGCACGCCGTGCGCCGCGAGCGTACGGGCTTCCCGCAGGCGAAGCGCCTGGTCGCGATCAACCGCATAGCGGAGTTGAACGAATTCTCGATCGACGCCCGGGGTGTGCTGCGCGCGGGGGCGGCAGTCAATCACCAGCAGCTCTATGAGGAGCGTCGTCTCGAGGAAAGCTGGCGCGCGATCTACGATGCGGCGGAATCGGTCGGCCACGCGCGAGTCCGCCGGATGATGACCGTCGGCGGCACGCTCGGGCCGCTCATTGGCGGCTTCGATTTGCCTGTCGCGCTGCTTGCGCTGCGGGGCAGCGTCGTCCTCGCGGGCCTTCCAGGACGCCGCACGCTCGCGCTGGAAGAGCTCTTTCAGACGCGGCTAAAGAAAGAAGAGATGATCGTCCGCTTCGAAGCGGCTGCGCCGGGTGCGCGGACAGGTTCGTGCTTCCTGAAGTACCTGCCGAGGGGGGTCATCGAGACGCCCACCGTCAATACTGCCGCGACCGTTGCCCTCGATGAGAATGGACGCTGCACCAGTGTGCGTGTCGCCGTCGGCTCGGTCAGTTGGAAACCCATCGTGCTCGACCTCGCGCAGTGCGTCGGTAAAGCGCCGAGCGAAGCCCGCTTCCGCGAAGTCGTGCAGCCGGTGCGCGAACTTGCGGAACCCATCCCGAATGTCCGCGGCTCCGCGATGTACAAGCGGCACATGGCCGTCGAGTTCGCGTTCCGCGCGTTGCGCGAAG
>DASRIK010000415.1:0-5683 GCA_035650035.1 Burkholderiales bacterium
GATTCCCCGCAAGGAGTACGACGCTGAAGGCATGGTGCCCGGCGATAACCTCAACCCCCAGAAAGCGCGCATCCTGCTCATGCTCGCGCTCACTAAAACGCGGGACCTCAACGAAATCCGCCGCATGTTCTCGGAGTATTAATCTGAAGGAGCTGCAACAGTGACGAACGAAGCCAAACCCCATGTCTACGATGTCCTTGCCAAGGCCTTCATGCAGGAAGGCGTGAAGACCTGCTTTACGCTGATGGGCGATGCGAACATGAACTGGGCCGCGCGCATGGGCGAGGCGGGATGCCGCATGATCTACGTAAGGCACGAGCACTGCGCCGTCGCAGCCGCGATGGCCTACGCACGCAAGACGTCGGATGTGGGCGTTGCGACGGTCACCTGCGGACCCGGCGTCACCCAACTGATTACGGCATTGCCGGCAGCCGTGCGCGCGCATCTGCCGCTCGTCGTGTTCGCCGGAGAGGCGCCGCTCAGGAGCAGCTGGTACAACCAGGGGATCAATCAGGGTCCGCTCATCACCGCCACGGGCGCCGACTACCATGCCCTGCACCTGCCCGAGCGCATGCCGATCGGTATTCGCGATGCGTTCCTGCAGGCGCGTCGTGAGCGACGCCCGGTCGTCATCGGCATTCCCTTCGATCTACAGGATCGGCCGTGGGCCGGTCCGGAGAAACTCCCCACGCCATCGCGCGAATTGCTGCCGCGTCCTTCGCCGATTCCACCGCATCCGGATGACGTCAAGCGCGCCGCTGAGCTCGTTGCTGGCGCCGAACGCGTCGTTGTGTTTGCGGGCTTAGGCGCGGTCGAAGCGAAGGCCGGGCCCGCATGCCGGGCACTGGCCGCCAAAGTCGGTGGACTGCTGACGACCACGCTGCCTGCACGCGGACTGTTCCATGACGATCTCTACGCTATCGGGATCGCCGGCAGCTTTACGCCGGAAGTCGGGCTCGAATATCTCGCGCAGGCTGACCTGATCGTCGCGGTCGGCTGCTCCCTCGCCTATCACGCCGGCGGCGGTGGTCAGCTCTGGCCGAAGGCGAAGACGCTGCACATCGACATCGATCCCCGCGCGCTGCGTCAGGGGCAGGAAGTGGCGCGTCATCACCTGCGCGCCGACGCACGACTCGGCGTGGAGGCACTGACGGCGGCATTGCCCGCGCGCAGCACCACATGGCGCACGGAAGCCATGGCCGCGCGCATCCGTGACTCAAAGCCCGACAGTCACGTGTTCGAGATCGAGCGCGGACTGCTCGACCCGCGCGATGTGGTCGAAGCGCTGGAGCACGCGCTGCCCGCCGACTGGGAGCTCGTGAACTCTTCGGGCCATTGCTCGTGGTTCTTCGCGCAGATGCCCTCGCGCCCGCAGGAACGCTTCCTGTCGATCCGCGAGTTCGGTGCGATCGGCAACGGAAGCTCCTTCGCGATGGGCGTGGCGGCCGCGCGCCCGGACCGAACCGTGGTGCTCTTCGATGGCGATGGCAGCCTGATGATGCACATCCAGGAGCTCGAAACCATGAAGCGCCACGGGATGAACATCCTGATCATCGTCATGAACGACGGCGCTTACGGTTCCGAGGTGCACAAGCTCCGCTCAGAGGCGCTGCCCGAGGCTGGCTCGGTATTCGGCCGCCCGGATTTCGCAGCGGTCGCGCGCGGCTTCGGACTGCAAGGAAAGACCTTCAACAGCCTGGATGAAGTGCCGAAGCTGGTGCAGGAGTTCGCCAAGAGCGGCGGTGCCGCGGTCTGGGACTTCCACGTCTCGGACAAGGTCGTGTCGCCGACGATCCGGCGCGCGCATCCGCCTGGAAAACACGCGAAGGCGTGAGCTATGCAAGTCGTGCACAGAGGCAAGCACCGCGAGTGGGAACTGCCTGTCAACGGTTCAGAATTGTTTCGCACTCCGAAGCGACTTAAACATATTCGATCCCGCTTTGGCTCAGCCCAACGATATCTATATGCTGCACGTTAAGCTCGTTATTAGCGGCAAGCACGAGAAGATCGGCGTGGCTCATGCCGTTATCGAGCAAGTTAAGGAAGCAATTAACTTCGGCAGCCGACGGCGCTGTCCCTGTCACGTTTTTGTATAGGTGCGTCACGACAGCCACGTCGTCGGTTGAGCCCGCAAGCTGCTGAAATGGTACGGAGTTGACGACCAGGGCGGCTACATCGTTCATGCTCTTGCCGGAGTCGAATAGCCGAATACCGTCGCCAACGTATTCGCGATTGGCGAGGGAAGGGGGACCGAAGGCCGCACCAATGATCTTTGCCGTGTTGCCCGCTGCCCCGTTAACGTCCAGAGCTACGTTTACATCGACAAAATAAAGCCGCTCGATATTACTGAGCGTGTCGAGCCCCTCCGAGCCAGCCACTGTAAAGCCGCCTGACGTGCTCGTGATCGCGTAGTTCTGTCGCACGGCAGTAAAGCGTGCGACGTCGATACCAGCGCCGCCGTCAAGCACGTCGTCTCCGGCAAGGCCGTCCAGCATGTCGGCACCTTCATTACCCACGAGTCTGTCAACACCTTGTGTTCCTGTGTGTAAACGTGTCCTGTGGCCTGAATCGAGGCTATAAAACTCGACAACACCGGGTTCATTGGCGTTAACCACGTTGATGACAGCCTCGAAGCCCCCTTGCACAACAGGCGCGCCGGACTTGTTAAATCGATCCTGCTGCCACGGCCCCGGTTGGTCGTCGAGTAATTCTGCGATTTGGAAGTCCTGATAGTGCCGGTTCAAAAGGTTTGCGAACACGGCCGGCACTTCTCTATGGCTCGTAAACGGATCGAAGGACCCCACGCCCTCGAGAACGAACGCTTCACGTGCCGTTGCTGCTGTCGTTGCATTGTTGAAATTCAGTTCCGCGCCATCAATTAACGACCATGACCACCTCGAGTGCTGAGCGAAATTGACAGAGTCAGTAGCGTCGTAGCTGCCAACGAGAGGAATTTCCTCAGCCGGGTCCAGCGCCAACATGGAATTCACTTTAGAAAGAAATTCCGCGATCTCGTCTGCTACATAGCTGCCAAAACTGTGGCCGACCAGGTTGAGCGAGCTCCCATTGAATTCATGGCTCCTCAACTGATTGGCCGCCCACTCCGCCACACGGGGAATGACATCCTCGACCGTCAGGAGATTCCGTGCGCCGCCGCTCCAATCCAGAGTCAGTATCTGAAAGGGGCCATAGCCCGGCAGTGTCTCTAATTGCTGCTCCACTGCGGTAATCAGGTTCAAAAGACTGCCTGGTTCACTGTTGAAGCCGTGAACGAAAAACCACGTTGGTAAAGAAGACGCGATGGGCGCGCCGTCCACGCTTTGGATGGCCACGTCAAAAGGAACGCCCCACTTGGTCTGTAACTGATTGTGCCAGGACGAATCTGAGGCAGCGGTGATTTGCATAGGGACCCCCCACTCTCGAAGCACGCAACCGTGCTATCAGCGAGTAGCAGGCTCCGTACCGTTGGCCCTTATCGCCGCCGTAGCGTCAGTTCACCGGGATTCCCGCCGCCTTGATGAGCTTGGCGTTGGCGGCGATCTCGGCCTTGATGTAGTCGTTGAACTCCGCGGGGGTCATGATCATAGGTTCGGCGCCGAGCTTGCCCAACCGCTCCTTCGTGTCCGGCGCCTGCAGTGCTTTGACCGTGTTCTCGTGAAGCTTCGACACGATATGGCGAGGGGTCTTGGACCGTATCATCATGCCGATCCAGAAGTTGTAGTCGGAGTTCGGAATGCCGACTTCAAGCGTCGTGGGAACATCCGGCAGAGCGGAGGACCGTTTCGTGCTGCCCGTCGCGAGCGCGAGCAGCTTGCCCTCCTTGATGAACTGCACTACAGAGATGACCGGGCAGAAGTAAAAATCGACACGGCCGGTGATGACATCGTTGAGCGCTTCAGGCGTCCCCTTGAATGGCACGTGAACGCCATCAAAAGCCGCGCCGAGTCGGAAGCGTTCCGCGCTGAGCTGCGTTGCGCTGCCGGTCCCGATCGACGCATACGTGATCGAGCCGGGCTTCGCCTTGGCCGCTGCAATCAGGTCCTTGACGGATCGGATCCCCTTCGAAGGCGAGATCACGAGAATGTTCGGCACGTTGCCGAGCGGCGTGATGCCGATGAAGTCACGTACGGTGTCGTAATCGAGCCTGGAGTACGTGATCGGGACGACGGTGAAAGAGGATGACTGCACCAGCGCCGTGTAACCGTCGGCCTCTGCTTTGGCGGCGGCGGAGATGCCAATGGTGCCGGTCGCGCCCGGCCGATTGTCGACGACGAAGTTCTGCCCAAGCTGAGCCGCGACGCGTTCGGACACGATGCGCGCGATGATGTCAGTGGCGCTGCCGGCGGTGATCGGCACGATTACGCGCACGGGTTTCGTCGGCCAGGCCTGAGCGCCCGCGCGCGACTGCACGCTCACAACGACCGACAAAACGAGCAACAACACGAAGCCGAACCGTACGTGACCCCTTTTCATCGCCCTCCTTGTTATGCCTGAAGCCGGTTGCTCTCGATCGTAAGGCAGCTTAGCCTATGCTGCACGCGAGATACATCCAAAACAATGCCGACTCCTCGAAATGCCCGCATAGGCGAGCCGGTCCCGCGCAGGGAGGACCTGCGTCTCATCACGGGAAAAGGCTGTTTCAGCGACGACGTCAACCTTCCGCAGCAGGTCTTCGCGGCCATGGTCCGTTCGCCGCACGCACACGCGCGCATCGTCGGGATCGACATTCAGAAAGCGCTCGCGAGTCCTGGTGTGCTCGCGGTGCTCACGGGCCGCGACTGGCTCGCAGATCGGCTGAAGCCGCTTCCGCACCAGCCCTATTCGTTCCATCCGGCCGAAAGGCCACTCAAGAACAAAAACGGATCGCCGGTCTTCATGCCGCCGCATTACCCGCTTACGCATGACAAGGCGCGATTTGTCGGTGAAGCGATAGCGATGGTCGTTGCCGAGAGCATCGCGGCAGCGAAAGACGGCGCGGAGCTCGTGGAGGTCGCGTACGACATCCTTGCGGCCGTCACTGACACGGGTGCGGCCACCGAAGCGGAAGCGCCGCGCGTGTGGGACGAAGCGTCATCGAACGTGTGCCTCGATGGTGACATGGGCGATGCGGAGGCGACCGCCGCGGCATTCGCGCGCGCCAGACACATTGCGAAGTTCGAGACATGGGTGCAGCGGGTGACTGGCGTCCCGATGGAACCGCGCGCCGCCGTAGCCGAATACGACCCCGCAACGCAGCGATACACATTGCACGCGGGCAGCGGCGGTGCCGTGCGCCTGAAGAACGATCTCGCAGCGATGCTCGATGTTCCGGCGCAGAATGTGCGGGTGCTCATGCGTGACATCGGCGGCAATTTCGGCACGCGCGGCATGATCTATCCGGAATTCGCGTTGGTCGCATGGGCGGCGAGACGTCTAGGCCGTCCGGTCAAGTGGACGTGCGAGCGCAGCGAAGCATTCCTGAGCGACTACCAGGGCCGGGATCTGGCGGTGACAGCCGAGCTCGCGCTCGACGCCGGCGGCAAGGCGCTGGCGCTGCGCGTGCGCTCGCTGGCCAACGTCGGCGCCTATGCCGGCAATGCCGGCGTGGCGATCGCGCTGCTCGTCGGGCCGTGGGTGTCGACCAGCATCTACGACATCCGCACCATCGACCTGCACCTGCGCGCGGTGCTGACCCACACGACCC
>DASRIK010000416.1:0-3541 GCA_035650035.1 Burkholderiales bacterium
CACTCGGCGATAATATTTCTTGCGTGCGCAGAGAGAAAAAGCAAGCCACAATCGCCGGCAACACTATTTTAACTGACTTAAAATCCCTCGGACGCTGACCCGTCCGTGCCGGTTCGAGTCCGGCTCCGGGCACCAGAATCATCTCGACCTTCCACCAAGAGGAACGGTTCAAGTGAACATCACGGTGATCGGCGCGGGTTACGTGGGACTCGCGTCCGCAGGCGGATTTGCGGAAATGGGCAATACCGTCACCTGCGTCGAAGCCGACAACGCGAAGGTGCGTATGCTCGAAGCCGGCGTCGTTCCGATCCACGAGCCAGGCCTTCAGGAACTGCTGTCGAAGAACATCAAAGCCGGTCGGTTGCTGTTCAAAACGTCGCTCGAAGAAGCTACGTCCGAGAGTGAGCTGTTCTTCATCGCCGTAGGAACGCCGCCCGCAGCAGGCGGGACGCCGGACATGTCTTTCGTGTACCAGGCCGCGCAGGAGATTGGGCGAACGATACCAGGCTACGCTCTGCTCGTCACGAAATCCACGGTCCCGGTCGGTACTGCGGATCGCATTCGCGCCATCGTCGGCTCGGAGCTCGAGAAGCGGGGTGCCCGGACCGACTTCGATGTGGTCAGCAATCCTGAGTTTCTGAAAGAAGGCGCCGCGGTACAGGACTTCATGCAGCCCGAGCGGATCATTCTTGGATGTTCCAGTGCGCGTGCAGAGACTGCCTTGCGCCGCCTCTATGCACCTTTCGTGCGCAGCCGTGATCGCATCCTGGTAATGCGGCCACGCGAAGCCGAAATGACGAAGTACGCGTCGAATGCGCTGCTCGCGACGAAGATCTCGTTCATGAACGAAATGGCGGAGCTCTGCGAGGCGCTCGACGTGGATATCGAACGAGTCAGGGCCGGCGTTGGTGCCGATTCGCGCATTGGTTACGGGTTCCTGTATGCCGGCTGCGGGTACGGAGGTTCGTGCTTTCCGAAGGATGTAAAAGCGCTGATCCACACGGCCAAGGACCTGGGTAGCCCGGCCGGGATCCTGGAGGCAGTGGAGCAGCGCAATAGACGCCAGAAACGCCGCCTGTACGAAAAAGTGGTTTCACGGTTTGGAAGCGACCTCAAAGGACGCACTTTCGCAGTCTGGGGTCTTTCGTTCAAGCCGGATACCGATGATGTCCGCGAAGCATCTTCGCTGAGCACGATGGAGCTGCTGCTCGGGGCCGGTGCGAAAATCAAGGCCTTCGACCCCGTAGCCACGGAAAACGCGCGCAAGGCAATGCAGCCGACGTGGACGGAATCGCGGCAGCTCACATTTTGCAGCGATCAGTACGAGGCGATCGAGGCAAGCGACGCCCTGCTGCTCATGACTGAGTGGAAGCAGTTCAGGAACCCGGATTTCACGGTGCTCAAGCGTAAGCTTCGCAGTCCGGTCATTTTCGATGGCCGAAATCAGTACCATCCCGACGAGATGACGGAACTCGGTTTCGAGTACTACGGCATAGGCCGGGGCCGCACTTTTGAAGCCAGATCTGCGGCGACGTAGCGCCGAGGGCTCCGACCGGGTACTCGGGGCAACACGAATTAGCTGCGGGCATGGTGCTTCCATAAACTCGCTTGGCGGCTGTCCTGCGGGGCACGCCGCACACTTCGACACATGGCCCCTGTAACGCAAATCCTGCTGATCGCGAATGTTGCGACTTTCCTGCTGCAATCGTTCGCGGAACCTTTGCTCGTCGCCTATTTCGCGTTGTGGCCCTTTCACGCCCCCGCCGGCCCGGATGCAGCTTCTTTTGCGCCCTGGCAACTGGTCACCTACAGCTTCCTGCATGGCAACCTCATGCACCTGCTGTTCAACATGCTCGCGCTTTACATGTTCGGATCGGACATCGAGCGCGTATTCGGCTCGCGGCGTTATACGTTTTACTATTTCACGTGCGTGATCACGGCAGCCATCGCGCAGCTTGTCATCTCGGCCATCGGCAATTGGCCGCCGTATCCCACAGTTGGCGCGTCCGGCGGAGTGTTCGGCTTGCTGCTGGCGTTCGGACTGTATTTCCCCCGGCGGATGGTCATGTTGATCTTTCCGCCCATTCCAATGCCTGCGTGGCTCTTCGTGACGCTTTACGGCCTCCTGGAGCTGTTCCTGGGCGTCACTGGAACCAACCAGGGAGTGGCTCATTTCGCGCATCTGGGTGGCATGCTCGGCGGGTATCTCGTGATTCGGTCGTGGCGGTCCCGTTCCCGATACTTGTGACCTCGCGCAAGTGCTTACGTCCGTGTCCAGCCGGTACCGGTCAGTCTTCAAAAACTTTGTGCAATCACCCGTTTATGGCATCATTAGGCGCTAAGTCCTTCATGGACGCTGAGAATAGCCGATAACAGTGCATCGCTATGATGGGCCGAAGGAAATAAGGTGATTGTTTACAACCTGGGTTGCGCAAACGACCATCGGTTCGAGGGCTGGTTTTCGTCCCCAGACGACTTCGAACAGCAAACGAAGTCGAACCTCCTGAATTGTCCCCTGTGCGGCAACAATCGCATCGAGCGCATGCCGCACGCGCCGTACGTGAGCACCGGCACCGTCGAACGCCAGGCCGAGGCGCCACGACCGGGCACGGGGCTCCCTCATCAATACGCGAATGTAGGCGCCGATTTGCTCGCGAATCTCATCGATCAGGTGCTGGAAAAGACGGAAGATGTAGGCCGAGCGTTTCCGGAAGAGGCGCGTAAAATCCACTACCGTGAAGCGCCAGAGCGGCACATCCGCGGCAATGCAACCGTGAAGGAAGTGAAAGCCCTGCTCGACGAAGGAATCGAGGTCGTCGCCCTGCCGATTCCGCCGCATCGCCTCAGCAAGACTCATTGAAGGGGTTGAGCAGGTCGGCCGGAGCTGCAGATCATGTTCAAACACGTCCTTCTGCCTACCGACGGTTCGAAGTTGTCCGATCGGGCCGTCCAGCGCGGCATCGAGTTTGCGAAATCGCTTGGCGCGCGGGTGACCCTGGTCCACGTGATCCCCGAGTTCCGCATGATGGCGGACGAGAGCTTCGTCCTGCCGACGAGCGCCGATCTCAAGCGCAGGTACGAAAAAGAGGCAAAAGCGCGCGCCGAAAGGATGCTGGCCAAGATTGCAGAAAAGGCCGATGCAGCTGACGTTCCGTGCGACGCAGTGACAGTGACCGGCGATGTGCCGTACGAGAAGATCATCGAGACCGCAAAAAAATGCAAATGCGACCTGATCATGATGGCCTCTCATGGTCGCCGCGGTATCTCCGGCCTGCTTCTAGGCAGTGAGACTGCGAAGGTTCTGACGCACTCCAAGATTCCGGTACTCGTCGTGCGCTGATTCCGGCGCGCACCAGCCCGGTCGCCTCATCGGTCGAAGGGCCCACGCAGCTGGCCTTGCCTGCCGCTTAGCGCATCGGAGGCAGTCCACTCGCGATTGCCGTGGTATCGCCATGAGAAAACCCAGGGATGAAATGAGAAACTACAACTCGCGAACGAGGGTGCTGGTGACAGGTGGCGCGGGCTTCCTGGGCTCGCACCT
>DASRIK010000417.1:0-4093 GCA_035650035.1 Burkholderiales bacterium
GCAGGTGCGATCGTGCGCGCCGTGATATCCACATTGCCGCCGGGCGCGAACGGCACGATCAGACGCACGGGTCGCGCAGGATAGGATTGTCCCGTCGAAGGAGTTTGCGCAGCGCCCTGTGCTGCAGCGATCATCAACAAGACTGCGGCGATCGGCGCAGCAAGCATGACTCACCCCTCCATGGTTATTATCGATCGATGTTAATGCGTGGCCTGCAGTCGAGTCCAGCGAACGCCGGGTACGATGATCCGGGACGAGCCGGTATAAACGCTGCATACTCGGGCGCATGACCAGTCTTCACCGCATCGTGGTGGTCGGCGGCGGGGCAGGCGGGCTCGAGCTCGCCACGCGCCTCGGCGATCGCCTCGGGCGCAGGCGCAGGGCGCGCATCACACTCGTCGACTGCGCGCGCACGCACCTCTGGAAGCCACTGCTGCATGAAGTCGCGGCCGGCAGCATGGACTTGTACGAGCACGATCTCGATTACCTCGCGCAGGCGCGCTGGCATCACTTCGAATTCCAGCTGGGACGCATGGACGGTCTCGACAGGGCGCGCCGTGTGATCAGGATCGCACCGACGAAAGACGAGCTCACCGGCGAAGAGTTGATTCCCCGCCGCGAGATCCCATACGACACGCTCGTCATGGCGGTGGGCAGCACGACCAACGATTTCGGCACACCTGGCGCGCGCCAGCATGCCATCAGCCTCGATACACCCGAGCAGGCGGAACGTTTTCACCACCGGCTCGTGAACGCATGCATACGCGCGAACGCACAGACGGGACCGCTGCGTCCGGAGCAACTCAACGTCGCGATCATCGGCGGCGGCGCAACGGGTGTGGAGCTCGCGGCGGAGCTCCACAAAACCACGCGCGAGCTCGTGGCCTATGGTTTCGAGAAAATCGACCCGGAGCGCGACATCAAAATGGCGCTGATCGAAGCAGGACCGCGCATCCTTCCAGCGCTGCCCGAGCGTGTTGCCCTCGCGGCGCAGGACCTGCTGCGATCGCTGAAGGTCGAAGTGCTCACGAGCGAGCGTGTGACCGAGGTACGCGATGATGCCGTTATCACTCAAACCGGCCGCACGATTGGCGTGGAGCTGACGGTG
Source organism: Burkholderiales bacterium (assembly GCA_035650035.1). Taxonomy (GTDB): domain Bacteria; phylum Pseudomonadota; class Gammaproteobacteria; order Burkholderiales; family SG8-41; genus JAQGMV01. The sequence continues at coordinate 1,109 of DASRIK010000417.1, forward strand.
TGGGCGGCAGGCATCAAAGCACCGGATTTACTGCATGAGCTCGACGGTCTCGAGAGCAATCGTCAGAACCAGTTGATGGTGCACCAGACGCTGGAGACGACGCGCGATCCGAATGTATTCGCGATGGGCGACTGCGCATGCTGTCCGTGGCCGCGGCATGGGCACTGCGTGCCCGCGCGGGCGCAAGCCGCGCACCAGCAGGCAACGCATCTCGTTCGCAACCTTCGGCGGCGGCTCCAGGGAAGGCGACTGGAGCCGTACGTGTATCGCGACTTCGGGTCGCTCGTCTCTCTCGGCGAATACAGCACCGTCGGCAGTCTCATGGGGAAGCTCATCGGGGGCTCGATTTTCGTCGAAGGACTCTTCGCGCGAATCATGTATATCTCGCTCTATCGCATGCACCTTTACGCGCTGCATGGCTTCGCCAAAGTCGTTTTCGACATGCTGGGCCGGCTTTTCACGAGGCGGACCGAACCGCGGGTAAAGCTCCATTGAGCGCGGCAGGCGCACGACTTGCTGGATTTCACAGTGGTGTTTTCACCTTGTGGGGAACACGATGGCGACGATCGAGCTGACCAAAGACAACTTCGAGGATGTGGTGACGAGGAGCGACCTTGTCATCATCGACTTCTGGGCGCCCTGGTGCGGGCCGTGCAAAGGCTTCGCCCCGGTGTTCGAAGCGGCATCCGAAAAGCACAAGGACGTGGTGTTCGCCAAAGTGAACACCGACGAGGAGCAGGCGCTTGCCGGTCACTTCGCGATCCGCTCGATACCGACGATCATGGTTTTCCGCGAGCAGGTCGTTCTCTTCTCGCAGGCGGGGGCGCTTCCGGGGGATGCGCTGGAAAGCATCCTGTCGCAGGCGAAGGCGCTCGACATGAAGCAGGTGCACGAAGACATCGCTGCCCAGGAGCGCGAGCGCGCAGAAGCTCAGGCCGGCAACGGCTGACCTTCGCGCGTTTCGCACGCGAATTCGAGGCTCGTCTACTCGCCACGAGTCACTCGTCACTGGTTGTCGGTATGATTCGGGCATGACATCCGCCCGAAGCTACCGTTGGACTCGCTGACGAGCCTGCTCACACAGCACGGTCTGACGCTCGTCTTCGCGAACGTGCTGATCGCACAGCTGGGTCTGCCGATCCCGGCGTTGCCGATGCTCGTCGTGGCCGGCGCTCTCGTGTCCGAAGGCAGCCTCAACGTCGCGGCGCTCGCGCTTGTTGTGATGATCGCTTCACTGCTCGGCGATACCCCGTGGTATTTCGCGGGCCGACGCTACGGCTATCGCGTGCTGCGCACGCTGTGCCGCATCTCTATCGAGCCCGATTCGTGCGTCAAGCAGACCGAGAACATATTCACGCGCTGGGGACCGCCTTCGCTGATTGTCGCGAAATACATACCAGGCTTTTCGACAGTCGCTCCGCCGCTCGCCGGCACGATGGGACTCGCGCTGCCGCGATTTCTCATCTACAGCGCGGCCGCTGCATTGGTGTGGGCGGCGGTGCCGGTTGCAGGCGGCTACTTCTTCAGCACCGAAGTGGAATGGCTGCTCGCGTTCTTGAGCGACATGGGGGCGGGCGCGCTCGCGGTGCTCGCCGCGTTCGTGCTGGGCTATGCCGCCGTGAAAGCCCTCGAGCGTTATCTGCTCATCCGCTTTCTGCGTATGGTTCGTATCAGCGCAGCCGAGCTGCGCGGAATGATCGATGGAGGCCGCACGCCGATCATATTCGATGCGCGTTCGGCGCTGGCCCGTGAAGCGGAACCGCGCGTGATACCGGGGGCGATCGTCGTCGAGCTCGACGGCATCGAACGTATGCTCGAGCGCATTGCGCCGGACAGCGAAGTCGTCGTGTATTGCAGTTGACCGAACGAGGCGAGCGCGGCGCGTGTCGCCCGCCTCATGATGGACAAGGGTTTTGCGAAAGTGCGTCCGCTGGAGGGCGGGATCGAAGCATGGGTCGCGGCAGGGCACCCGGTCGTGAAACACGACTGAGCGCCGTGCCAGCGCCTTCCGTTCTGCCGCATTCACCGTCCCCATGGGCGCCGCTCAGGCGCCCGCTGTTTCGGAACCTCTGGCTCGCTACGGTCTTGTCGAACGTCGGCACCTGGATGCACGAAGTCGGCGCGGGCTGGCTCATGGTTACGCTCGATCCAAGTCCGCTCATGGTTTCGCTCGTGCAGGCGTCCACGGTGCTTCCGATCTTCTTCCTTTCGCTTCCCGCCGGAACCCTCGCCGACATGTTCGACCGGCGCGCATACCTCATCGCCATGCAGGTGTGGATGCTTCTCGCGGCGGCGCTCCTCGCGACGATCACGCTTCTCGGCGTGGTCGGGCCATGGTCATTGCTTGCGCTCACGTTCGCCCTGGCCGCAGGTGCGGCGATGATGACGCCCGCGTGGGCCGCGAGCGTGCCCGAGCTCGTTCCGCCTGAAGAGCTGCCGCCGGCGATTGCGCTCAACAGCATGGGGGTCAACATTGCACGTGCGATCGGCCCGGCGCTCGCGGGTGTTCTGGTCGCGGCGAGCGGCCCTGCAATCGCTTTTGTCGTGAATGCCGTATCGTTCGTCGGCGTGATCGTGGTGCTGGTCCGCTGGCGCCGCCCGCGACGCGAAGGCGAAAGACGCCGCGAGCGCTTTGTCGAGGCGATCGGAAGCGGGTTGCGCTACGTGAAGCAGGCGAGACAGCTGCAGCGCGTGATGGCGCGCTCGCTCGGTTTTTTCGTGTTCGCCACCGCGACATGGTCGCTGCTGCCTCTCGTTGCGGCATCGACGGGCGGTGACTCGCGCGTCTACGGTGTGATGCTCGGCGCGATCGGCGCCGGCGCTGTGGCCGCTGCGCTGTTCATGCCGCGAGTCCGCTCGGCGCTTTCGCGTGACGCGCTCGTCCGGATCGGTACGTTGATCTATGCTGCCGCGATGCTCGTGATGGCGATCGCCGACACACTTTTCGCGCTGATTCCGGCGATGCTCCTCACCGGTGCCGCGTGG
>DASRIK010000418.1:0-2134 GCA_035650035.1 Burkholderiales bacterium
CTGTATCACGCCGCGATGGCGGGCGTGAAGATCGATCTCATTGTGCGCGGCATCTGTGCGCTACGCCCGGGCATTCGCGGTATCTCGGAGAACATCACGGTTCGCTCGATCGTCGGGCGGCTGCTCGAGCACTCGCGCGTCTACTACTTCCACAACGACGGCAACCCCGAGATCTTCTGCGCGAGCGCAGACTGGATGGAACGCAACTTCTTCCGGCGCATCGAGGTTTGCTTCCCGATCGAACGCAAGCAGCACCTGGATCGCATCGTCGAGGATCTGCAGACCTACCTGGCCGACAATACCCAGGCCTGGGCGCTCGGTCCCGATGGCAACTACACGCGCGTGGCTGCCGGCGACGCACCGTCAGTCAGTGCTCAGGAAACGCTGTTGCGTCGTTACGCCGACGCGTACGACTAACTGACGCGCAGCCGGAAGTTGCCGGCCTTCAGGTATTCGATTTCGTTTTCCAGGTCGGTCGCGGTCAGCGGGTGTGCGTCGAGCCAGCCCTTCGGAAAGACGATCTCCAGCGAGCGTCCCTTCGCCTGCAGCTCCAGCTTCGACAACGCGGTCGCGCTACGACCGCGATGTAACAGCACTGCCAGACGCAGCAGCACGATCAAATACTCGGCCTTGATGTGCCATGGCGGCGTCAGCTCGTGCAATGACTGCATATGAACTTTGCGTCGGTGCGAACCGACGACGGCCGCCAGGATTCGCTGCTCATCCTGCGGGAATCCCGGCATGTCCGCGTGCTCGAGCAGATACGCGCCGTGCTTGTGATAGTGCGAATGAGAGACGTCCAGGCCGATCTCATGCAAGCGCGCTGCCCACGAGAGAACGAGCTCCGCGAACGGCTCGTCGAGCTGCCATGCACCCGTTGTCTGACGCAGGAAATCGAGCGCCGATGCTTCGACCCGTTCTGCTTGCGCCGCATCGACGTGGTAGCGCGCCTGCATGGCCCGCACGCTACGCACGCGAGCATCCTCGTCCGTGAAGCGGCCGACCATGTCGTACAGCAATCCCTCGCGGAGCGCACCGTCCGCAACGCGCATGCTCTTGATGTCGAACGCTTCGAGGATTTCTACCAGGATCGCGAGCCCGCCCGCGAACACAGGCAAGCGCTCTTCGCTCAGTCCCGGCAGGCGCAACTTCGACACGTCGCCGGCTTTGACCGCGTGATCGATCAGCGACTCGACCGCCGCGGGTGTGATGGCACCATCCCCGTTGTTGCGCGCGCGGATGACGTCGCCGACGGAGCGGATCGTGCCCGATGACCCCACCGCTTGATCCCAACCGTAGTTACGAAAGCTCGCGCGCACCGGCTCGAGCTCGAGCCGCGCGGCCAGTCGTGCGCGCTTGACGCGCTTGTCGGTGATGCCGCCATCGTTGAAGCAGCGCGTGCTCATGCTCACGCAGCCCATGTAGAGACTTTCGAGCTTCTTGGCTGTCTTGGCTTCGCCGATGATCACCTCGGTGCTGCCGCCGCCGATGTCGACGACCAGCCTGCGTCCAGGCTCGCTCGGCATCGTGTGCGCGACGCCGAGATAGATCAGACGCGCTTCCTCGATGCCCGAGATGATTTCGATCGGATGCCCGAGCGCGGCCCGGGCGCGATCCAGAAATGCGCCTTTGCGCCGCGCGCGTCGCAACGTATTCGTGCCGACGACGCGCACGCTTTCCGCCTTCATGTCGTGCAAGCGCTGACCGAACCGCTCCAGGCACGCGAGCGCAGCTTCGATCGCTTCGCGCGTCAGCCGTCCCTGTTCGTCGAGACCGGCACCGAGGCGCACCATCTCACGCAAACGGTCGAGGATGATGAGTTGCCCGTGCGAGTAACGGGCCACCACCATGTGAAAACTGTTGGAGCCCAGGTCGACCGCGGCGATGACGTCCGGGACTTTGCGGGCCATGGCGGAGCGGCGCGCTGCTAGATCGGGCTCACATCGAAAACGATGAGCCGCAACCGCAGGTGGTCGCAGCATTGGGATTGCGGATGACGAACTGCGCGCCTTCGATGTCCTCGCGGTAGTCGATCTCCGCGCCCGCGAGATACTGAATGCTCATGGGATCGATCAGCAGCGTCACCCCGCCGTTCTCCACGCGCGTATCCCCTTCTTCTGTGTTTTCGTCGAAC
>DASRIK010000419.1:0-2247 GCA_035650035.1 Burkholderiales bacterium
CCGCGTGGACGGGAGCGAGCGCTAAAGCCTCGTTGCCGCAGTCCTTCCTGCGCCTCGAATGCGCAGGCCGCCATTTCACGCAGCGGCGAGTCCGCGAACCTGCTCACGCGATCCTGACAAACGTCGGTCCTGCCGCACCCCCTCTGCCTGCGGCCCTCCATCGCCGAATTTGCTGCGCCCGCGCATAAGGCGTACAAAGCAAACCGTCGACGAAGAGCGTCTTGACTCTTTGTGCACTTGAATGAATTTTGGCAAGTGCTCAGCGACAGTTCGAACGACGACCGCGATACGCCGCGGCTGCTTCGATTGGCGGAGCAAGTCTGCGAATCGCGCCCACAAGAAGATGAGGAGAGCCTGCCGATGCCCGCTTACGTCATTTTAATTCGCGACAACCCCCCGCATGATCTAGCCGAAATGGCGGCGTATGGACGGAAGGTGGCTGAGAATCCGCCGCCTGCCAGCCTGAAGCCGCTCGTGCTGTATGGCGCCATGGAGGCGCTCGAAGGCAAGGTGCCGGACGGCGCCGTCGTCTTGGAATTTCCCACGGTCGAAGACGCAAGGAAGTGGTACTACAGCCCGACCTATCAGGCGGCCGCAGCGCACCGCAAGAAAGGGGCGGACTATCGCGCCTTCATCGTGCAGGGGCTCTGAGAACGACACGATCGATCCGATGCATTGCAGGACGCGTGCACGGTGGACAGGCACTTATATCCGGAAGGCAGTCCCTTCCGGCTCAATTGAAGAATCAACGGGAATAGAGGAGCACGGAACCGAATCAATGAGCATCGGCCTTGCGCTTGGTCATGAGGCGTCACTTCGAAACGGCAGACCAACTTGGGGGAAAAAGCATGAACAGCATTCAACTGGCAGAGTTCGTCACTAGGATATCGGGAAGACAGCGTTGCTCGAGGCAGTGGAAATCTATTCAGAAATCTATTCTGTGTGCTGCATCCATGCTTGCGTTGGGTTGGGAGGCGCCGCTGCTGGCGCAGACGACCCAGAGCGCAAGGAGTCTCGAGGAGATCATCGTCACCGCACGCAAGCGCGAAGAGTCGATTCTCAAAGCGCCGGTCATCGTCACGGCGATCTCCAACCAGAAGTTGGAAGACGTGCAGGTCACGCAGATCAGCGACCTCCCGAGGCTCGTCCCGGGCCTGGTCATTGGCGGCAGCATTCTGTCGATTGGGCCGCAAGTGACGATTCGTGGTGTCGGCACCTCCTCGTTGGATCCAGGTGTCGATCAGTCGGTCTCACTCAACATCGATGGATTGTCGCTCGGCCAGGGCCTAGCCTACGGCAGCGCCATGTTCGACGTTGCGCAGGTCGAGGTGCTCAAAGGTCCTCAAGCGTTGTTCTACGGAAAAAGTAGCCCGGGCGGCGTGATTTCGCTGCGCACCGCGGATCCCGGCGACAAGCTCGAGGTGATTGCGCGCGCGGCCTATGAATTCGAGGGGCGCGAGCCGCGCGGCGAGCTGATCGTCTCTGGCCCGCTCACGGAAACCTTTGGGGGCCGCCTTGCGGTGATGTATTCGGAAGGTGATGGCTACTTCACGAACGACGCCGTCGCCGCGCCGGGAACGGGTGCGGTGACGCCCCCCGATGAGCGCTACCTGCAACCCGAAAATCTCGCTGCGCGCGGCACGCTGCTGTGGGAACCGAGCGACGCGTTTTCTGCGCGACTGAAGCTCAACCACGTCTACGACCGTGCCAACGACGCGGGGCCGAAACAACTGGCGAGTTGCCCCGATGGGCCCAACGAGGCCTTTGCTCCATTCCCGCCGTTCTTTCCGACGCCGATTCCGTTCATGGGCGGTGACGATTGCAGATACGACCAGGACGCGAAGGGAGTGTTCTTGGATCCGGCGAGCTTTCCCGGTGTTACGAACAATGGCGTTCCTTACCTGAAGAACGAGCAGGACTACGGCACGCTCGAGCTCGACTTCGAGTTGACACCGACGCTGACGCTGACTTCGACGACGGCGTACTACGAGCTGCAGTCGAGCAGCAGTGTGAATCCGACGCTCACGACGGCCGCCGGTCCGACCTTCGCAGTGACGAATAAGTTTAGCCGGCGCGAGCTCACGCAGGAGTTCAGGCTCGACAGCGATTTTGCCGGTCCGCTGAACTTCACGCTCGGCGCCTTCTACGAAGATGGGCAGCTGGTCGATCGCGTGCGCTTCATCCGCAACACGAGCTACTTCTGGATCAGCCCGGCGTTCCTTGGTGCCGATATTCTGAATGACGATC
>DASRIK010000420.1:0-2260 GCA_035650035.1 Burkholderiales bacterium
TTTCCTCGAGGCGCAGCGATGGTGTGGTCGCTTGCGTTCCATCCCACGCGACCCGAAGTAATGTATTGCGGTACGGCTCCGGTAAATCTCTATCGCAGCGAAGACGGCGGCGACAACTGGGAGAAGCTGCCCGCCGCGCGATCACCCGAGCATTGCAGGATGGGTTTCCCCACGCGGACCATCGCGATCGCTGTCGATCCAAGCCGTCCGGACGATGTCTATGCGGCGCTCGAAGTAAGCGGCGTCATGCGCAGCGCCGATGGCGGCGAAAGCTGGACCGATCTTTCGCAATCGCTGATCGATCTTTCCGGTCGGCCGCATCTGAAGAGCCGCATCGGCAGCGACCAGGACAGCGAGGGCATGCTCGATTCGCACGCGCTCGTCCTGAGCGCGGCGCAACCCGCCTCGCCGATACTGGCGGTGCGCATGGGTCTTTTCCAGAGCCGCGACCGCGGTGAATCGTGGCGCGACATGGAAGTCGGCCGCCACTCGCCGCTCACGTATTGTCGCGACGTCGTGGTGTCGCCCCACGACCCGCGTGTGCTCTACGCGTGCCTGTCGCCGGCGGCGCGGAGCAACGACGGAATGCTTTACCGGAGCGCCGATTCAGGCGACACGTGGCAGCGTTTCGATCACGGCGTGAAGGCGCAAGGCACGATGATGGCGGCCGCGGCGCACCGCGGCGATCCGGCGAAGGTTTACTGCATTTCGAGGTGCGGGCAGGTGTTCGGAACCGAGGACGCCGGAAAGTCGTGGCGCGAGTACCGGCTGCCGGAAGACGTCGGCGATGCTTACAAGGTCGTCTGCAGCTAAAACGCTCTACGTCGCCAGCAAAGAGATCCCTGGCAGCTCGATACCGTAAAGCTGCGTGCTCCACTTTTCGCCGGCACGAATCGGAAGGGCCCGCGTGAGCGTTCCCGTCGTTACGAGCTCGCCAGCTTCGAGTGGCTTGCTCTTCGGCTGCTGAGCCAGGACGGAAATCAGATGCGCTATCGCGGCGAGCGGGCTCCCGAGCACGTTCGCGCCGCCTCCGCGGTCGCGCTCGACGCCGTCACAGGACAACGAGATCGTGAACTTTTCCAGGCGCGAGACGAGATCCGGCCCCAGCGTCTCGACCTGCCGCGGCTCGCCGACGAGCAGCGTCGCGTGCAGCGATGAATCGGCGATCGTATCGGCGGCCTTGAACTTCCAGTCCGGAAAATGCGATTGCACGATCTCGATGCCATGCGCAATCCAATCGACGCAGCGCAGGATCTCCGCGGGATTTTCAGTCGGCGGCGGTGTGCTCCTGAAGTGAAAAACGATCTCGGGCTCGATCCGCGGGTCGGCAAAGCGCGCGAGCGAGCACGTTCCGATTGAATTCGGAAGCCGCAAGACGGTCGTGTCGTAAACGTGAGCCCAGATCGGTTCGTAGACGCCGTACTCGGCCCAGATATTCCGGTTCGTGAAGCCGATCTTGCGGCCGACCGGAACGGCCCCTTCAGCAACGCGCGTTTCATGGATCGAACGGGCGACCTCGTACGCCGCAGCGTTGTCGAACCCGTGCAGACGTGTAGTGAACGGCTGAATCTGACGGCATCGGTACTGCGCCGCCTTGATTTCCTCCGCGACGGACTGCGGGTTCCAGGCACGCTCCACGGGCTCTCCTTCTTCCGATCGTCGAATCGCGACTTTGCTACAGTATCTCGTCTTCAACAACTGCGGACCTCGCCATGCCGAAAATCGACATTCACGCGCACTGGTATCCCAGGAAATGGGTCGAACTGCTCGAAAAGGAAGGCTCGCGCCATGGAGTGCAGACGAACCGCAACGAGCGCGGCCAACTCGTGCTCGAAGTGCCGCAGTACAGGCAGACGTTTCAGGAGCATTACATCGATCTTCCGACCCGGCTCAGGATGATGGACGAGGCGCGGGTCGACATTCATGCGCTCTCGCTCACGAGCCCGATGGTGTACTGGGCGCCGCCGGAGTTCGGAGCGCAGCTCGCGCAGGTCTACAACGATTCGCTTGCCGAAGCGCATCGGGAGTACCCCGATCGCTTCCTGGGTCTCGCCGCATTACCGATGCAGGCGCCCGGGCTTGCCGTGAAGGAGATCGATCGCGCATCGAAGCTCACGGGCATCCGTGGCATCTACATGGGCACGCACGTCATGGGCAAAAACCTCGACGAGGAGGCGTTCAGACCGGTGTTCGCGCGGTGCGAGCAGCTCGGCCTGCCGATCTTTCTTCACCCGGTGAATCCTCTGGCCCGCGATCGCAT
>DASRIK010000421.1:0-4423 GCA_035650035.1 Burkholderiales bacterium
TGATGCGCAGCGCCGGCATCACCCCTTTCGAGACAGCGACGCCGTCGCCGGAGTAGAACTCGAGCTCCGGGCCAAACACATCGGGCCCCAATGGCCGGAACTCGAAGCGCGTGGAGAACCGATCGCTGGCGTCCGCGGAGAACTCGTCCCACAGCGCAGCGTTACGGCTGGCGTCAACAGCGACCGACACTGACTACCTCCTCATGAGGCAGCTCGCGCAGGCGAACTTCACGACCGAGCTTGTTCCCGGCCACCACGAAACTCAAGTGGCGGCCGAAGTACCTGGCTGACTGCGGCTCAGTACTTGAACGTCGCGTTGATCCCTACGGTTCTCGGCCGCCAGGTGACGGCTGTGAGGCGCGGGTCGGGATAAAACGAATGGCCGACGCTCAGGACGGGATGCTCGTCGGTCGCGTTGTTGACGAAGAGCGACGCATCCATCGTCTTCAACCGCATGCCCAGTCGCAGGTTCAGCATGTTGGTCGACGGGTTGACCGGCAACAGCGGGTCATACGTCGCAACGTCCGCCGGTGTTTGTGAGTTGAACCTTCCGTCGTTCTCGGCACGGTAGACGTCCTCGATCCAGGCGTAAGAATCGTGCCTGCCGATGCGGAAATTGAATTCCGTTCCCACGGTCGCCGTCCAAGGCGGCACAGCGAAACCGGGGCCGGATATCTCCTCACCTTCCGTCACGAGTCCTTGTACGGTGGTGGTGTACTGCGCGTCCGTTTTGCCCAGCATGGCGTTGAACCTCACGTGATCGCCGATCAACGCTTGGAGGCTGAGATCGAACCCGTTGGCCTTAGCCTGGCCGAGATTGAAGATCATGGAGAAGCCGCAACCGGCCACGCCCTCGGGGTTCTGAATGTCTTCCCAGTCGATGTGGTAGGCCGAGAAGTCGAGCGAGAGCCGATTGTCGAGCTGCCGCGTTTTCAAGCCGATCTCGTAGCTCCACAGCTGATCCGGCTCGAACGAATGGCTGAACACGAGACCCCTCGCGATGTAACCCGGCTTGGCCGCCTGACACGCGGGCTGCGCATTGTCGATCTGCGGATTGACGCCGCCGATCCGGAATCCCTTCGCGGCATTGACGTAGTACATCGTACGGTCAGTGGCTTGGAAGGAGAGCGCGACCTTCGGCGTGAAGGGGTTGCCCGATGCATCGGCCTCGAAGAACTGAGTGCCGCCGTTGAATGGGCCCGCGATGAAGCTCGTGACGTGCTGATCGTAGTGCGTCGAGCGGCCGGCCATGGTCAGGATTAGCTTGTCGGTGATGCTGAAGTCGACGTTGCCGAACACCGCGACCTGTTGGCTTTCGGTGTTCACGTCGTTGAAGGCGACCCATTGGCCCATGTAGAACGGAACGCCCAGGACCTGCTCGATCGGCACGCCGTAGTTCGCCAGAACCAAGTCGGGAAGGTTGGGGTGGATCACGTGCGCGAAGTCGTACTGTTTCTGGTCGGAGAGGAAGATTCCCGTAACCCAGCTCCAACGCGTGGCGTCAGCACGCGCGGACGCCACCCTGAACTCCTCGGTTAGATCGTCTTGCTTGATGCCGTAGTCTCCGAGCCCGAAGTCGTCAGCGGCGCCCGTAAGCGGGTACGGATTCCCGAAGAAAGCGAAGTCCTGATACTGCGTGTAGTCCGCGTGGAATTTGTAGTCCCGCTTGACTAGGGACGTCACATTCGTCGCCAACACGTTCTTGAGATCCCATTGGAGCTTCACGCTGGCGATTGTGATGTCGTCGTCGGAGCCTTCATCGGTCGAGTGGTCCGAGTTCCAAATGCCGTTGTCCGGATCGGAAGCGAGAATCTCGTAGCCCGTCGGGTCGTTGGCCACGAGACTCTGCATGGAAACGGAGGGCTCGACGGTGAGCCGGTCATTGGGCGCCCACGTCAGCGCTCCGCGGATCGCACTGGTGGTGTTCCAGTTCGCGTTTTCCTCTATCACGGACAGACAACCCGCTTGCTTCACGGCGGGCTGGCAGTGGTTGATCCAGCCGCCAGCTTGGCGGTACCAACCGCTGACTCGATAACCCAGCTTGTCCTTGATGATGGGGCCACCGCCGGCATAGCCGGCTTCGTAGCTGGGGTCGCCGTTGGTCGTGCTGCCCACCTCCACGCGCGTGTAGTGGTCGGAAGTCGTCAGGCTCGGCGCATTCGGAATCAAGCGAACGGCCCCGCCTTCAGCCGTCGAGCCGAACAGGGTTCCTTGTGGGCCGCGCAGAACCTCGACGCGCGCGAGATCGAATACCACCGGTTGGGCTACGGAGCCGCCGATGTTCGTGTTGTTGCCGATCGTCGTGAACGGCGTGTCATCCAAGTACATGCCCGTCGTCGGCTCGCTGGTCCGCGACGAGATGCCTCGGATTTGAATGTTGGTTAGAGCGAGGCCGAAGGTTTGCGTCTCCGTCAAGACCACACCGGGCGTTCTCGCCGCCAGCGCTGTGAAGTCCTTCGCGTTCAGTTGCTCGATCATGTCTTGGTCGAACGCGGTGATGCTGATCGGGACCTTGGATACGTCCGAGCCGGCGGCCGACTTCGTGGCCGTAACGATGATCGTTTCGAGCTGGCCGGGCTGGTTCTGGCCGGTAGACTCTTGTGCGAGCGCACCGCTGGGCGCGAGGTTGGCGGCTCCAAGCGCGAACGCAAGCAAACCGCCGGAACGAGCAGCATTCTCGAAATATGAACGTGGATACATAGTTCCCCCGACAAGAACACGAGACCCGAGGACTCGGCGCCGAGAGGCGCGCCGTATGGGCCTAATGTGCGCTCGATCGGCAGGCGCTTCTTTCGTGGGGACGAACAGGCTTGTTCGTCGAAGGGAAGGCCGTTTTGGTCCCGATGAACCTTTCTCAGTCGCCGAGGTACCGCCTCGTGACTTCGAATCGCACTAGATGCGTTTCTTTATCGAGCGGTAGTACTTCGCGATTCTCTTCATAGCCTTCCCCTGTGTGTCGGGAAAGCCTCGCAGCAAGCGCGGGATCAGCTGCATTCGCGATTCGCGATACGGCACGCCGTGCCACCCGAGCTTGCCGTATCCCCGGACAAACACGGTCCCGTCAAAGCCATTGAAGATGTAAGTCACGAGATTCTCGTTCGGGCGAATCGCGTGCACTGAGTTGTCCTTGATGCCAAAGAGCGAGAAGTACTCGTTGGGCACGAAGAAGCCGTTGAACTCGGTGGCGGCGATCAACTCGTAGCCCTTCTCTTTTGCGAGCAGAGACAAGGACAACAGGCTCGACCCTTGGTTGATCGACATGTCAGCGGGCTGCACGAACTCCACGGCGCTCGGGATCGTGGGATTGAACTCGATGACGACGAGCTTCGGTCGGTAGCGGCTGACTGCCTTCCATGCGTGGTAGTCGTTGCCGTCGATGTCGATGGATAGGACGTCGAAATCGGAAGGAATCGGCGTCGCGGCGAGAATTTTGTCGAGCCCGTCGTCGGGCGTGAAGCCGACAAAGGCGTGAACGGGGATCACCTTCGCGTTAGCGCGGAATCTCTCGGTCATCACTCCAACGCGCTCTGCGCTTCCCTCGATCAGAACGGCTGAGAACCCGTGATTGGCGATCAGGTTGTAAGTGTTGCTGAGGTACTCGCCGTCCCACGCACCGAACTCGACGCACCATCCCTGTTTCGTGCCCAACACCTCGAGAATCTTCTCGATGATTCCGTCCTCGCCTTTCTGGGAGTGCACGTTACGTGCGTGCCGGAACAGCCACTGGTCGTCCATCTAATTCGCCCCGCCCCACTGCGAAAAAAGAACGATCATACCGTCCGACTCGCTAGCGAGCCGAACCGACCCTCAGCGATTGGGGGAGGCTGGCTCGGCCGCCTCGAGGCGCTTGTCGTAGTTTGCGCCTTCGAGTGTGCAGCCCCACGGCATGATCTCGGTGTCGACGCGCACGAAGTCGTAGGTCATGACCATCGGCTTCGTGTAGTAGACCAGGTCGTAGTGAGTGACGACGACGCGCAGGCGATCGCCAGTCGCGCTGAAGCGCTCCTCGGTGCGCATCTGCGCAGACTGCGGTAGCCCCGGGAGCCCGAGTGTGTCGAGATAGCCGGCTTCGACATCGGCCGTATCGATGACGAGCTCGTCGCCTTCATACCGCCCGATCGAGCGGCCCATGTGTGGATGATCCGCGACCGTGTACGGCGCGTTCGCCAGCGTCCCGCCGAGCGGCACGCGGCGGTGCACATCCATGAATTCGTAATTGATCTCGACGTGATCGCCGCGCTGGCGGATTTCGATCGGCGGCGAAGGCGTGTGCATGATGTTCGTGAATGTCACGGGCTTGCAGTCGGTGTCTGCGTCGTCTCGCAGCGGGTCGTACTGCTCGAGCTTCTCTTTACCGGCCGGCGTGAGGCCGGGATCGTCAGGGACCTGCGAGCCGTAGAACAACCACACGCCGTCGAGGTCG
>DASRIK010000422.1:0-6110 GCA_035650035.1 Burkholderiales bacterium
GGTAGATCGGCGCTGCCAACACGGCGCCTGAACTGATCGCAGCGGCGACGGCCTGGATCGTGTCCGGACGTATGCGCGGCATGTCCGCGAGCGCAACGACCCAGCCTGAGGCATCACGCGCGAGACCGATGCCGTGCGCAAGGCTGTGGCCCATGCCGCGCACCGATTCCGCACACATGGTGACGTGACAGCCTTCCTGCTCCAGCGTGTCGGCGAGCGGAAAATCGCCTGGCCGCACCACCGCAACGACGTCGAGCATGGCAGCGCGCAGGTTGCGCGCAGCGTGTGCCGCAATCGCGACACCGTCGGAAAGCGGATGAAGCAACTTGCCGCCGCCGAATCGCGTGCCCGCGCCCGCGGCAAGCAGTACGGCGACGATCGGTCGCTGCGAATTCATGCAGCGCATTATAGCGATGCACGCTCGGTGCTTTCGCGTTGACAAGCTCGCGCGGCGCAGCGTAACGTCAACGTGGCTCAGGGACTCTGAAGGAGGCTCATATGAATAAGTCGATCAGCCTCGTGGTAGACGGCAAGCCTGTGCTCGTCAATCTCGATCCTGCGATGCCCCTGCTCTACGCATTGCGTTCAGAGCTCGGTCTCAACAATCCCAAGTTCGGCTGCGGAAAAGCACAGTGCGGCGCATGCACCGTCCATCTCGACGGCGCGCCGGTGCGCTCCTGTGTGCTGCCTGTCGCAGCCGCGGCGGGACGACGCGTGACGACGCTGGCCGGGCTCGGCACGCCCGAGCGCCCGCACCCGTTGCAGAAGGCATACATCGAGGAGCAGGTGCCGCAATGCGGTTATTGCCTGTCGGGCTGGATCATGACTGCGGCCGCGTTCCTCGAGACGAATCCGCGTCCGACCGATGCGCAGATCCGCGAAGCGATGGCCGGCATCAAGTGCCGCTGCGGAACGCACATGGCGATCATGCGCGCGATCAAGCGCGCTTCCCAGACGACGACCGCGTAGGAGGCTCTCATGGATGCGATTTCGCGCCGCGATTTTCTGAAAGCCTCCGGTTCACTCCTGGTGAGCGTGTCCCTGCCCGGCGCAGCGCTGAGCCAGAGTGTTGCGACGGCCGGCAAGCTCGGCGGGAAGCCCCCGCTCGTACCTGACGAGCTCGACTCGTGGATCGCCATTCTTCCGGACGGAAGCGTTACGGCCTACTTCGGCAAGATGGACATGGGCCAGGGCGTCGATGTCGCCATCGCGCAGATGGTCGCCGAAGAGCTGGACGTTCCCTTCGATCGCGTGAACGTCGTCATGGGCGATACGGCGTGGACATGCAATCAGGGTGGAGCGTCCGGAAGCACCGGCATTCAACGCGGCGGCGTCACGCTCCGTAATGCGGCCGCGGAGGCACGCCGCATCCTCGTCGACCGCGCGGCGAAAAAGCTGGGGGTGAGCACGTCCGAGCTCGTCGTCGCGGACGGTGTCGTCATGGTCCCCGGTTATGCGCGGCAACGCGTGAGTTACGGGGAGCTGATCGGCGGGCAGCACTTCCACCACAAGGTCGAGTGGAACAAACAGTACGGCAATCCGCTTGCGATCAAAGTGGCGGCCCAGCCGAAAGACCCGTCGCAGTACAAGGTGGTCGGCAAGTCGTACCCGCAGAAAGTCGTCAGCGACAAGGTGCTTGGCCGCGCGGAGTACATCACCGACGTCAAAGTCGAAGGCATGTTGCACGCGCGCGTCATCCGGCCACCGAACGCGGGTTGCGCGCCGCTCGCCATCGATGAGAGCTCGCTTGCCGGTATCCCCGGCGCGCGCGTGGTACGGGAAAAGGATTTCGTCGCCGTCGTCGCGGAGCGGGAATGGGACGCGGTGCGAGCCGCCGAGGCGCTCAAGGTGAGATGGGGCCCCGAATGCGCACCATTTCCCACCATGGACGCCCTCTACGATCACATTCGCAAAGCGAAAGCGACGGCAAGCCAGGCGCCCGTGAACAGAGGTAACGTCGCCGAAGCGCTGAAGACCGCGCATCGCATCGTCCAGGCGGAATACGAATGGCCGCTGCAATCGCACGCGAGCATGGGACCCGCATGCGCCATCGCGGACATGAATTCGACCGAGCCGCACACGTGGACCGGATCGCAGAAACCGCATTACGTGCGAAGCGGCAGCGCACGCATCTGCGGCATGCCCGTGGAGAAGGTCCGCACGACCTGGGTGATGGGCCCCGGTTCCTACGGCCGTAATGACGCCGGCGATGCGGCGGTCGATGCAGCGCTCCTTTCGAAGCTCACCGGCCGCACCGTGCGGGTGCAATACATGCGTCACGACGCGACGGCATGGGACCCGAAAGGACCCGCGGGCGTCTTCCGGGGGCGCGCGGGGCTCGACGCCGCCGGCAAAGTCGTCGCCTACGAATTCCACGCCAAAGGCTTTTCACGGCAGGACGTGGTCCAGGTCGAGGCCGATCCGAAAGATACGCTCGTGGGTCAGCTCACGGGATGGAAGCCCAAAGGCAATCTGATCTTCCAGACGCCCGCGGAAGTCTACGCGTTCGACAACAAGCGCTGCTCATGGGACACCGTGCCGCCCATGCTCGACCGCGCCTCGCCGCTTCGCACCGGACATCTTCGCGATCCGCTCGGGCCCGAGACGCATTTCGCCAGCGAATCGTTCATCGACGAAATCGCGATCGCCGCCGGTGCCGATCCGGTGGCGTTCCGACTCGCGTATCTCAAGGACGAGCGTCATGCGGCAGTCGTCAAAGCCGTTGCCGAGAAGGCGCGCTGGAGATCCGGACCGAACCCGAACCGCGGTAAAGGTGATGTGATGGTCGGGCGCGGTGTGTCGTACACGGAGCGCAACGGCACGGTCGTCGCCGTGATCGCGGACGTGGAGGTCGACCGGCGCACCGGCCGCGTGTGGGCGAAGAAGTTCACGGTCGCGCACGACTGCGGGCAGATCATCAACCCGGCCACGCTGAGAAACACGATCGAAGGCAATGTCGTGCAGGCGGTTTCACGCACACTCTTCGAGGAAGTGCGATTCGACCAGAACCGCGTCCACAGTGTCGACTGGGTCACTTATCCAATTCTCGAGCTCTCGGATGCGCCGGAAGCGATCGACATCGTGCTGATCGACCGGCCCAGCATGGCGCCGCAGGGCGCGGGCGAGCCTTCGACACGCACGGTGCCTGCTGCGATCGCGAATGCGATATTCGATGCGACGGGAGTGCGTATGCGTCGCGTGCCGATTACGCCGGAGCGCATGAAAGCGGCGCTCGCGCAGATTTGAGGAGAGGGTATTTTTTGTAACGCGATGCCGAAACTCTGTGCCAACCTCACCCTGCTCTTCAACGAGCACTCGTTCATCGAGCGCTTCGCCGCGGCCGCCAAAGCGGGCTTCAAAGGCGTCGAGTATCTGTTCCCGTACGACTATCCCAGGGAACAGCTCGTCGAGCAGCTACAGAAACACGGCCTCGTGCAAGTGCTTCACAATCTTCCGGCTGGGGACTGGGCCAAGGGCGAGCGCGGCATCGCGTGTCATCCGGCGCGCGTCGGCGAGTTTCAGGATGGCGTCGGCAAAGCGCTCGAGTACGCACAGGCCCTCGGCTGCAAGCAGCTGAACTGCCTTGCGGGGATCTGCCCGGATGCGCCCGATGACCGGCAGCGGGCCGCGTTCGTGGCGAACCTCAAGTTCGCCGCGCTCAAGTTGAAAGAGGTGGGGATCAAGCTCCTCGTCGAGCCGATCAATACGATCGACATTCCCGGGTTCTACCTCACCCGCTCCATGCAGGCGCTCGAGCTCATCGAAGAAGTCGGCTCGGACAATCTCTTTCTGCAATACGACATCTATCACATGCAGATCATGGAAGGCGATCTCGCGCGCACGATCGAAAAGAACCTCGCGCTGATCCCTCACATGCAGCTTGCCGACAATCCTGGCCGTAACGAGCCCGGCACCGGCGAGATCAATTACGGTTTTCTGTTGGGGCATATCGACCGGATCGGCTATAGCGGATGGATCGGGTGCGAGTACAAGCCGAGGACTACGACCGATGCAGGTCTCGGCTGGGCACGTCCATATCTTCACGCCTGACCGCCAGCTTGACGGTCCCGAAGGCGCACCACACAATCAGACGAGCCGCCGCACGACCCGCGGCGTTCGAATCCAACTGGAGGAGTTCATGAAACGCGCTTTTCGTACTTCCGCCCTCACGGGCGCGTTTGCACTGGCGTTTGCAGCGACCGCCGGCGCTCAGCAGGTCACGATGATGACCGGCCCGCAAGGCGGTGTGTGGGTACCGCTCGGAGGCGCGCTGAAAGGCATGTGGGAAAAAGCGATCCCCGGCCTGCAGATCACTGCCAGCCCGGGCGCAGGCATCGCGAACGTGCGCGGCGTCGATGAGGACAAGGCCCACATCGGCTTCGGCAATACCATCACGACAGTCGACGGCGTCGTTGGGCGCCCGCCCTTCCCCAGAAAACTGACCAAGGTCTGCAATATCGCAAGCCTCTATCCGCAATACTTCCAGGTGGTCGTGCGCGCAGACGCGAAAATAAACACGATCGCCGACCTGAAGGGCAAGTCGCTCGTTACTCAGCCGAAAGGCAATACGGCCGAGCTCGTGACACAGGAGCTCCTGGCGGCCAACGGCGTGTCCTATTCACAGCTCAAAGTGAGCTACCAGTCGTATACGGACGCCGTGGACATGGTGAAGGACGGACACGCTCAGGCATTCACACTGGGCACCACCATTCCTTCATCGGCCGTGATGGATCTCGCGAGCGCACGCGACGTGAAGCTCCTGCCGGTCACGGATGCGGAAGTGGCCGCAATGCGCAAGACCAACCGCGGCTATATCAAAGCGACGATCCCGGCGAACACGTACGCCAAGCAGGACAAGCCCGTCGATGTGATCGCCTATGCAACGCACATCGTCGTGTCGTGCAACCTGCCCGAACAGACCGTGTACACGATGGTGAAAACGATGGCGTCCAACATAGGCGATCTGGCCGCCGTGAACAAAGCAATCGCGGGCCTCACGCCCAAGGCAATGGCCGAGGATGTCGGCGTACCGTTCCACCCCGGCGCGATCAAGTTCTACAAAGAAGTGAAAGCGATGTAGTTTCGCCCGATTGCTGAAAGACGACGGGGCGGCAAAGCTGCCCCGTTTTCGCATCTAAAGGACATACCGAGTGGAAGAAGAAAAAGCCGCAACGGCGCCGCAGTCGCGGTATCTCGGGGTGCTCGTTTCAGTCATCGCAATCGCGATGTCCCTGTATCACATGTACGTCGCCGCATCCGGGCCGCCAGACGTCTATTTCTTTCGCGGCACGCATCTGCTGTTCACGATGACGCTCGTTTTCCTGCTCTATCCGACGAAACCGGGCGGCGGGTGGGTCTGGCGGGCTCTGGATGTGCTTCTGCTGGCCGGTAGCTGGGTGTTCATACTGTACATCTTCGTAAAACACGATTACGTCATCAATCGCATCATTTACATCGATGCGCTCACGCCGCCGGATCTGGCGGCTTCAGTCCTCGCGGTGGTGCTCGTGCTCGAAGCCACTCGCCGCGTGCTGGGTTGGGGGCTTGCCTTGACGGCGCTCGCTTTCCTCGCGTATCCGCTTCTGTTTACGAACGTGAAGTTCCCCGTGCTGATGGAACAGCTCTACATGTCGACCGAAGGCATCTTCGGCTCGACGCTGGGTGTGTCCGCGAGTTACGTCATGCTGTTCGTGGTTTTCGGCGCATTCATGGAGAAAAGCGGGACCGGAAAGCTTTTCATGGATTTCGCGCTGTCGCTGACGGGACACACCGCCGGCGGGCCGGGAAAGGTCTCGGTCGTGAGCTCCAGCTTGTTCGGCACCGTGTCGGGAAGCGCGGTCGCGAACGTCATGGTCGACGGGCCGATGACGATCCCCCTCATGAAGCGGAGCGGCTTCCGCCCTCACTTTGCGGCAGCGGTCGAGGCGACCGCGTCGACAGGCGGCCAGATCATGCCGCCCGTCATGGGCGCAGCCGCTTTCGTCATGGCCGAGTTCCTCGCCGTATCGTATTTCCAGGTCACGATGTGGGCGATCATTCCCGCGATCCTGTACTACGTTGCCGTTTTCTTCGCGGTGCACTTCGAGGCCAAGCGCTACGGCTTGCATGGC
>DASRIK010000423.1:0-11466 GCA_035650035.1 Burkholderiales bacterium
GGCCGCGGCCCATCACGCAATGAAATCCTCGATCACCCCCGCCAGCCGGCGCGGCTGATCGTGGTGCATCATGTGACCGCAGTCCTCGAGCTCGACTTCACGCAGGTCGCGGAACGCTTTCTTGCGCTCCTCGATCTGTTCCGGCATGTCCTTCAACCACGCGACGATATGGGAGTCCCTGCCGCTCACGAGTAGCGTCGGAGCGGTGACGCGGCGCCAGCAGGCGAGCGCTTCCTCGACGCGAAAAAGATAGGGGTTCGCCGCCTTGTGGCGAGGATCGCTCGCCATCTCGACGGCGCCGGCGCCGGCGCCGGTTTCGCGCGCCCAGTGCCGGGCGAGAAACTGCGCTTTCTCGTGCGACAACCGCGGATTGTTGCGCTTGAGACGCTCTGCGACTTCGTCGAACGACGCATACGGCCTGAACCGCGGCGGGTCGTGCTGCGCGTCCATCCACTTGATCAGCCGGTCCGGCGCACCGGCGGGATCGCTGCGCGGCATGCCCAGGCCTTCGAGCGTCGCCAGTCTCGCGATGCGGTCGGGACGCAAGCCGGCATAAGTCGTCGCGATATTACCCCCCATGCTGTGGCCGATGAGGTTTACGGGCGTGCCGGGCTGATACAGATCGAGCAGCGCATCGAGGTCCGCATAATAATCAGGGAACCAGTACCCGGCGGGAGCCCAGCCGGAGAGACCGAAGCCGCGCCAGTCGGGCGCGACGACATGCCACTCCCGCTGCAGGCAATCGACGAGGAATTGAAACGACGCCGACACGTCCATCCAGCCGTGCAGGAGGAAAAGGCGGGGATCGCGTGCGTTGCCCCACGTCCTCACGTGATAGCGCAGGCCGCGGATGGAGTGGAACTCCGAGGTGCTTGGTTTCATCGATCGAATTATCCTGCAGACGTACGGGCTGCGCGTAATTGTCTGGCCTGTCAAGCAATTTGAAAAACGAGACGACAGTGCATGCGGCGGCCGCAAGTCGCTTGCACGAATCTACTAAAATCGCGGAGTCAGTAATCCGGTGAACCGCGTGATCGAACCTTCTTTCGTCCATCTCCGACTGCACAGCGAATATTCGGTGGTAGACGGTATCGTGCGGCTGGACGAAGCCGTCGAAGCGGCAGTCGCGGACCGCATGCCGGCAATCGCGTTGACGGATTTCGCGAACGTTTTCGGCCTGGTGAAGTTCTACAGCGCTGCGCGCGCCCGTGGCGTGAAACCGATCGCCGGCTGCGACGTCCCGATCACCAATGAAGCGGATCGGGACAAGCCGTTCCGGCTGCTGCTGCTTTGCCAGAATCACGCCGGCTACCTCAAGCTCTGCGAGCTGCTGACGAGGGCGTATCGCAGCAACCGCTACCGCGGCCGCGCCGAGCTGCGCAAAAGCTGGTTCCCGGAAATCGGAACGGACGGGCTGATCGCGCTCTCCGGCGCGCACCTCGGTGACGTCGGCCAGGCGCTGATCGCCGACAACACGACGTTGGCAGCGGCGCTCGCGCGCGAATGGGCGTCGCTTTTCCCCGGCCGCTTTTACATCGAGCTCCAGCGCGTCGGTGCCGGCGCGGTCACCAGCGGCGCGGCTCAGGTGCCCCTGGAGACGTACGTGCGGCGCGCGGTTCAGGTCGCAGCCGATCTCGGGCTTCCACCGGTCGCCACGCACCCCATTCAGTTCGTCAAGGCAGACGATTTTCGCGCGCACGAGGCGCGTGTCTGCATTTCGGAAGGCTACATCCTTTCCGACCAGCGCCGGCCCCGCCGCTTCCATCGGGAGCAGTACTTCAAGACGCAGGCGGAAATGGCCGAGCTGTTCGAGGACATCCCGGCCGCACTGGCGAACAGCGTCGAGATCGCAAAACGCTGCAACCTGAAGTTGACGCTCGGGAAAAGCCAGCTGCCGGTGTTCCCGACGCCACGCGGCCTGGGGCTCGACGAGTACTTGAGAACGCGATCGGCGGAAGGTCTGGAGGAGCGACTCGCGGCGCTCTATGCGGACGAGCGGCGACGCGAGGAGGCACGGCCGCGCTACGTTTCCCGTCTCGAATTCGAGATTTCGACGATCGTGCAGATGGGCTTTGCCGGCTACTTTCTCATCGTCGCGGACTTCATCAACTGGGCGAAAGGGAACGGCGTGCCGGTGGGCCCGGGACGCGGTTCGGGCGCGGGCTCGCTCGTCGCCTTCAGCCTCGGCATCACGGATCTCGATCCGCTGCGCTACAACCTTCTTTTCGAGCGCTTTCTCAATCCCGAACGCGTATCCATGCCGGATTTCGATATCGATTTTTGCCAGGATGGCCGCGATCGCGTCATCGATTACGTGAAAACCAAGTTCGGCGAGGAAAGCGTCTCCCAGATCGCGACGTTCGGCACGATGGCGGCGAAGGCGGTGGTGCGCGACGTCGGCCGCGTGCTCGACCTCGGCTACAACTTCTGCGACCAGCTCGCGAAGCTGATCCCGTTTCAGCCCGGCAAGCACATCACGCTTGCCGACGCGCGCGAAATGGAGCCGCAGTTGAAAGAGCGCGAGAAAAACGAGGAGGAGGTGGCGGAGCTTCTCGCGCTCGCGGAGAAGCTCGAAGGCCTCACTCGCAACGTCGGCATGCATGCAGGCGGCGTGCTGATCGCGCCAGGGAAGCTCACGGATTTCTGCCCCTTATACGTGGCCGATGGATCGGATGCGGCGGTCAGCCAGTACGACAAGGACGACGTCGAGGCGGTGGGCCTCGTCAAGTTCGACTTTCTGGGCCTTACGACGCTCACGATCCTCGACTGGACGCTGCGGTACATCAAACGGATGAGCGCGGAGCGCGGCCCGTCGGTGGGTGAGGGCGGCGGGCGGACGGACGAGAAGCTTGAATCGTTCGATGATCTCGCCAACATTCCGCTCGATGATCCCGCGGCGTACAAGATTTTTTCGAGCGCGAACACGAGCGCCGTGTTCCAGTTCGAATCGCGCGGCATGCGCGACATGCTGAAACGCGCGAGACCCGACCGCTTCGGCGACATCATCGCGCTCGTCGCGCTCTATCGCCCGGGCCCGATGGACCTGATTCCCTCGTTCTGCGAGCGCAAGCAAGGCCGCGAGCGCATCCTCTATCCCGACCCGCGCGTGGAGCCGATCCTCTCCGAGACCTACGGCATCATGGTCTATCAGGAGCAGGTCATGCAGATGGCGCAGATCATCGGCGGCTACAGCCTCGGCGGCGCGGATCTGCTCCGGCGCGCGATGGGCAAGAAAAAGCCCGAGGAGATGGCGCAGCACCGGAAGATCTTCCGCGAAGGCGCCGCGAAAAACGGACTCTCCGAAGCCAAAGCCGACGAGCTTTTCGATTTGATGGAAAAGTTCGCCGGTTACGGGTTCAACAAATCACACGCCGCGGCGTATGCGCTGGTCGCCTATCAGACCGCGTACCTCAAAGCGCACCACGCGGCTGCATTCATGGCCGCCAACATGTCCGCCGTGATGGCGGACACGGACAAGGTGCAGCAGCTTTACGACGACTCCGTGCAGAACGGGCTCGGCATCCTGCCGCCCGACGTGAACGCGAGCGAGTACCGGTTCGTGCCGCTCGATCGCACGTCGATCCGCTACGGCCTCGGCGCGATCAAAGGCACCGGCGAAGCGGCGATCGCGCACATCGTCGAAGAGCGTTCGAAAGGCGGCCCCTTCAAGGATCTTTACGATTTCTGCAGCCGGGTCGACAAGCGCATGGTCAACCGCCGCACGGTCGAATCGCTGGTTCGTGCCGGTGCATTCGACACGGTGAACGACCATCGCGCGAGCCTTCTTGCCACGGTCGGCATGGCGCTCGAAAGCGCGGAGCAGGCGAGCCGCGCCGCGAACCAGGTGAGCCTTTTCGGAGATATGGAAGAAGCGGGGCCGGCGCGCTCATGCGCGGATGTGCCGCGATGGCACGACCGCGAGCGGCTCCAGAACGAGAAGCTCGCGCTGGGTTTTTATCTCTCGGGCCATCCCTTCAAGAGCTACGAGGAGGAGCTCTCGAGCTTCATCGGGACGCGGCTCGATCAGCTCACGCCGCAGCCGCATCCCGTGCTGCTCGCCGGCATCATTCACAGTCAGCGCATACAGATGACGCGGCGCGGGCGCATGGCCGTCGTGCTGCTGGACGACGGCCACGCGCGTATCGAGTTGACCGTTTTCAACGAGCTTTTCGAGCAGCATCGCCACTGGCTCAAAGAGGACCAGCTGCTCATCGTCGAAGGAAAAGTCGCGCACGACGATTTCTCAGGGAGCCTGCGCATCTCGGCGGAGGACCTGTTCGACCTTCAGAGCGCCCGCAACCGCTTCGCGCGCGGGATCCGCATCACGTGCAACGGCACGTCCTCCGGACAGAAGCTGAAGGAAGTGCTCGCGCCGTACCGCAGCGGGAAATGTCCAGTGAAGATCGTCTACTACAACACGGCGGCAGCTTGCGAGATCGATCTTGGGGACGCCTGGCGCGTCGACCTGCACGACGAATTGATCGAG
Source organism: Burkholderiales bacterium (assembly GCA_035650035.1). GTDB lineage: Bacteria > Pseudomonadota > Gammaproteobacteria > Burkholderiales > SG8-41 > JAQGMV01. Next base: position 4,487 of record DASRIK010000423.1, read on the forward strand.
ACGCTGCACGGGTGGCTACGACCCGAGAACGTGCGGATCGTTTATCCGCCTGGCGTACGCTGATCGGCTCCAGCGCTCGCCATCATCACCCGGTCGGGCGCTGCTCGAAACCGCTGTAATCACCGGCATCCGTGTCGCTCACCTGAACGTCGGTTACGCGGGCGCTGGATGGGCCATGCCGGGACCATGCAATCACCGCTTCCACCGCGTTGGCATCTCCGTGCACGACCGCTTCCACACTTCCGTCGTGACGGTTGCGGACCCATCCATTCACGCCGAGGCGCTGCGCTTCGCGCTGCATGTACAAGCGAAATCCGACGCCCTGCACGCGTCCGCGTATTCGCAAATGGCGTGTGATCATGTCGGGAGACGGGCGCCGAGAGTCATCGGCTTACGATAACGCATAAAAGGCGCCGCGCGATTGCGATAAAATCGGCCGAGCCTGGCGCGCGGCTCACGTCGCGGATCAGCGCATAAAAACATAGAAATGGATTTCTCCCAGGTTCAGCCCATCGACCCCGCGGTCACACTCGCGGTCGCCTGGGTTGTACTCGGTATGCTCGCGCTGCCGCTCGCACGCGTGCCGCGCGTCGTCCCGTTTTTCATCTTCCCGGCAGGCGCGATCGTCGCGCTTGCGCTTGCCTTGACGGGCGTCTGGGCGATGGAGGCAGCGCCGAGCGCAGCCGTGCTCCCCGCCGGCTTGCCCGATCTGCCGTTTCACGTGCGTCTCGATGCGCTGTCGGGATTTTTCCTTATGCTTCTCGGCGGCGTCGCGTTCGGTGTCTCCCTCTTCGCCGCCGCGTATTTCGCAGACGACGAGAATCCCGGCCTCGTGACGCTGCAGTACCACATCTTTCTCGCGAGCATGGCGTTCGTGCTGATCGCCGACGATGCGTATCTCTTCATGGTCGCGTGGGAATCGATGGCGCTCTCGTCGTATTTCCTGGTGACGCACGAGCACCACGTCGAAGAGAACCGGAAAGCGGGTTTCATCTACCTTCTCATCGCGCACCTCGGCGCGATCAGCATTCTGCTCTGCTTCGGCGTGCTGCAAGGCGGTTTCGGCGACTTTACCTTCGCGAGCCTGCGCGACGCCGAGCTCACGCCGTTCTGGGCGACGACGGCCTTCGTGCTGGCTTTTTTCGGTTTCGGCGCGAAAGCCGGCATGTTGCCGCTCCACGCGTGGCTCCCGGAAGCGCATCCGGCCGCGCCTTCCCCCGTCTCCGCGCTCATGTCGGGCGTCATGCTGAAGACTGCGATTTACGGCATGGTGCGCGTAATCTACGACCTGATCGGGGACATTCGGTGGGAATGGGGTGTCACGGTGCTGCTTTTTGGCGCAGCGACTTCGCTCTTCGGGGTTCTTTTCGCGCTCATGCAGCACGATCTGAAGCGCCTGCTCGCGTACCACTCGGTCGAGAACATCGGGATCATCCTGATCGGCATCGGGCTTTCGATGGTTTTCATCGGCAGCGGACACCCCGTGGCGGGGGTGCTGGGATTGATCGCGGGCCTCTACCACACGCTCAATCACGCGGTGTTCAAGGCGCTTCTCTTCCTCGGCGCGGGCTCGATACTCAAGTCGACAGGCTTGCGCAACCTGAACGAAATGGGCGGCCTGATCCGTTACATGCCGCATTGTGCGTTCTATTTTCTGATCGGCGCGCTCGCCATCTCCGCGCTGCCGCCGCTGAACGGGTTCGTCTCCGAGTGGCTCACGTTTCAGGCATCGCTGCAGGCGCCGGCGCTGGAGAGCAGCGTTTTGCGGAGCCTCGTGCCGATCGTCGCGGCGGTGCTCGCGCTGTCGGGGGCGCTCACGGGCATGTGTTTCGTGAAAGTGTATGGCGTCGCATTCCTCGGGCAGCACCGGCACGATCTCACGCACGTGCCGCGCGATGCGAGCGCGTGGGAACGCGCAGGGATGGTCTGGCTTACCGCGGGTTGCTTCGCACTGGGGCTCCTCCCCGTATTCATGGTGCGGCAGCTGAATGAAGTCAGCCGTTCGATTATCGGCGCGAGCCTGCCAGAGGAGGCGCTGCAATCGGGATGGTTGTGGCTCACGCCCACGTCCGAGGCGCAGGCAAGCTACAGCCCGATCGTCTTTTTCCTCATGATCTCGGCGGGTTTCGCATTGACGTTTCTCATCGTTCGGTGGATCTATCACGGGCGCCTGCGCCGCGCGCCGCCATGGGACTGCGGTTATCCCGAGCAGACTTCGCGCATGGAGGACACCGCCGACGGTTTCGGCCAGCCGATCCGTCAGATCTTCGCGCCCGTTTTTCTGATCCGCCGTGAGATACCGCGTCCCGAACATCCGCGGCCGGTCTTCAAGCAGGAGATCGAGGACCGCCATTGGTACTGGCTGTACAGACCCGTCGCGCAGCTCACCGAATTCGTGTCGCGTCACGTGGGCCGCCTGCAGCAGGGCCGTATCTCGGTCTACCTGCTGTACAGCTTCATCACGCTGATCGCGCTCCTGGTGTTCGCGCAATGAGCGGGACTCTTGCCGGCGGCATCGCGTTCCAGGCGATGCAAACCATCCTGGCGGTGCTGATCGCGCCGCTCATGCTCGGCTGGGTGAACCAGTGCCGCGCCTGGCTGCAGAACAAGAAAGGGCCGGGGCTCGTTCAGCCTTACAGGGTCATCAACAAGCTTTTTCACAAGGATGCGGTGCTCGCGCACTCCGCCTCGCCGCTTTTCCGCGCCGCGCCCTACATACTTTTCGCATGCATGTGGCTCGCGGTGGGCATCGTGCCGATGCTCGCGACAGACCTGCCGTTTGCGCCCGCGGCCGATGTGATCGCGCTCGTCGGGCTGTTCGCGCTGGCGCGGGTGTTCATCTCGCTCGCCGCCATGGACATCGGCACGTCGTTCGGCACGCTCGGCGCACGTCGCGAGATGATGATCGGTTTTCTCGCCGAGCCCGCCATGCTGATGACGCTTTTCACCGCGTCGCTCATCAGCCACTCGACTTCGCTCGTCACGATCGTGGAGACGCTCGGGCAGCGCGAGTTCGTGATCTATCCCAGCATGGCATTCGCTGCGACGGCGTTCCTGATGGTGCTCCTCGCGGAAAACGCGCGTATCCCGATCGACAACCCGTCGACGCATCTCGAGCTCACGATGATCCACGAGGCGATGATCCTCGAGTACTCGGCACGTCATCTCGCGCTGGTGGAATGGGCGTCGAGTCTGAAGCTCACCGCGTACATCGCACTCGGTATCGCCATTTTCGCGCCGTGGGGTATCGCGGAAGCAGGCGACTGGACCGGGCTTCTGATCGCGCTGCCGGTGCTGCTGCTGAAGCTGGGACTCGCCGGCGCCGGTCTCGCGCTCATCGAAACCGTGTCGGCCAAGATGCGTATCTTCCGCGCGCCGGAGTTTCTCGCGACCGCATTCCTGCTGGCGACCCTCGGCATGCTCACGCACTTCCTGCTCGAGACATGAATCTCCCTTTTTACGCGCAGCTCATCAATCTCTTCGCGGCCCTGCTGCTGCTGCTCGCCTTCGCGATGCTCACGCAGCGGCGGATTCTTTCGCTCATCAATCTCTTCGCCCTGCAGGGGTTCGTCCTGGTGCTCTCGACGGCGGTGGTCGCGTACTCGACGCAGCAGAGCCATCTTTACTACTCGGCGCTGCTGACACTCGCGCTGAAGGTCATGCTGCTGCCGTGGATTCTGCACCGGCTCACGCAGGCGCTGAACGTTCGATGGGACGTCGAGCCGCTCATCAACATCCCCGCGACCATGCTGCTCGGGATCGTGCTCGTGATTTTCGCTTTCAATCTTGCGACGCCGATCTCGCAAATGGCGGGGACGATCACCAAGAGCACGCTCGGCATCGCCACGGCGTGCATCCTGCTCTCGTTTCTCATGATGATCACGCGGCGTAAAGCGGTTTCTCAGGTGATCGGCTTCCTCGCGATGGAGAACGGGCTTTTCTTGGCTGCGACGTCCGCGACTTACGGCATGCCCATGGTCGTCGAGCTCGGCATCGCGCTCGACGTGCTCGTCGGCACGCTCGTCTTCGGGGTGTTCTTTTTCCATATACGGGAGACGTTCGAAAGCCTCGACATCCATCATCTGGAGAAGCTGAAGGAACATTGATGGAATTGCTCCTCGTACTCGCTGTGCCGTTCGTCGGCGGCGTGGTCCTCGCTTTCTGGGGCCAGCGCGAATATGCCCCCGAGTTGAACAGCGCGGTGAGCCTGCTCACGCTGGTTTCGGCGGGCGCGCTCACGGCGCGCGTGATCGCGGATGGGCCGCAGCTCGTCTGGGAAGAGAACTTTTTCGTCGATCCCTTCAATGTCTTTCTGGTCGCGCTCACTGCATTCGTCGCCTTCACGACGTCCCTTTTCAGCCGCCCGTACATGCGTATCGAAGCGCACAGCGGGCGGCTTTCGCCGCGGCGCCTGCAGCTCTATCACAGCATGTTCCAGATGTTCACCTTCACCATGCTGCTGGCGCTGCTCACCAACAACGTCGGCATTCTGTGGGTGGCGATGGAAGCCGCGACGCTGACGACGGTGCTCCTGGTGAGCCTCTACCGCACACCGGCCAGCCTCGAGGCGGCATGGAAGTACTTCATCCTGTGCGGCGTCGGTATTGCGCAGGCGCTGTTCGGCACGATCCTCCTGTATTTCGCTGCTGAAAAAGTGCTCGGCGCCGGCGGAACGGCATTGCTTTGGACGCACCTGAACGAAGTCAAAGGCGAGCTCGAGCCGACGGTGCTGGGACTTGCGTTCGTGTTCCTGCTCGTCGGGTACGGAACGAAGGTGGGCCTTGCTCCGCTCCATAACTGGCTGCCGGATGCGCATGCGGAGGGTCCCACGCCCATTTCGGCCGTGCTCTCGGGACTGCTCCTCAATGTGGCGCTTTACGCGGTCGTCCGCGCGAAGGTCCTCGTCGAAGGTGCGCTCGGGACACATTTCGCCGGCAATCTCATGATGGGTTTCGGCTTGCTCTCGGTCGTCGTCGCTGCGTTCCTTCTCTCGCGCCAGAAAGACATCAAGCGCCTTTTTGCGTACTCGTCGATCGAGCACATGGGCCTCATGACTTTCGCGTTCGGCATGGGCGGCCCGCTCGCGACGTTCGCGGGGCTTCTGCACATGACCGTCCATTCGCTGACGAAGTCCGCGATCTTTTTCGCAGTCGGACACGCCGCGCAGAAATCCGGCACGCAGGCGATGGAGAACATCCGCGGGTTGATCGAAAGCAACCCGACGATCGGCTGGGGACTCATGCTGGGCAGTCTTGCGATACTGGGTATGCCGCCTTTCGGCGTGTTCGCGAGCGAGTTCATGCTGCTCACGGCCGCAATGCATCAGGAGCCGTGGGCGACGCCGTTCCTGCTGATCGCCCTCGGTGTCGCGTTCGCTGCGATATTCGGCAAAGTTCAGCCGATGGTATTCGGCCAACCGAGCGCGAAGCGCCTGCCGCATCGGCCCGCGCTGATACCGGTGTTCGTGCACCTCGCCATCGTATTGCTGCTGGGTCTTTACATTCCGCCGTACCTGGCGGAGTGGTACCGTCAGGCGGCGGAGTTGATTGGATAGCATGCGAGTCGAAGACTTCGAATTCGATCTTGGAGGGCTTCCCGGCGCGATGCCGATCTGGCACGGCCGTGTCCACGCCGCGCAGTGGCGTCGCGCGTGCGAGCAGGTGCACGAAAAAGGCGGACGTCTCGTCGCGCTCTGGGGCTCGGACAACACCGATCGCGCGAGCGGCTCCGCGGTGCACGCGGCACTGACGGTTCGATCCGGCCTGTTGACCATTACGCTGCCGATCGACGGTGATCGCTACCCTGATATTTCCGACCTTTTCCCCGCAGCGAACCGCATGCAGCGCGCGACGTTCGATCTGCTGGGCTTGCGACCGGAAGACGCAGCCGATCAGCGCAAATGGCTGCGTCACGGCGCGTGGCCGGAAGACGTGTTTCCGCTTCGCAAGTCATTCGATGCGTCGCAGACATTCCGAAACGAAATGGACGGCTATCCGTTCGTGGTGGTGCAAGGCGAGGGCGTCCACGAAATTCCCGTCGGTCCGGTGCACGCGGGCACGATCGAGCCCGGCCACTTCCGCTTCTCGATCGTCGGCGAGGGCATTCTGCGACTGGAAGAGCGCCTCGGCTACAAGCACAAAGGTGTCGAGAAGCTTTTCGAATCGATGAATGTCATGCAGGGCGCCAAGCTTGCCGGGCGGATCTCGTGCGATTCCACCGTGGCATATGCCTGGGCGTATGCCATGGCAGTCGAGTCCGCGACCGGCGTCACGCCTCCGCCGCGCGCGCTGTGGCTTCGCGCGCTCCTCCTCGAGCGCGAGCGCATCGGCCAGCATTTGTGGGACCTGGGTTTCCTCGGGAATGACGCCGGTCTCGCCTTCGGTCTCGCTCAATTCTCGCGGCTGCGCGAAGACTGGCTGCGGGTGAACCAGGCGCTCTTCGGGCACCGCTATCTCATGGACACGGTGATCCCCGGCGGCGTCGCGCGCGATCTCGCGCTTTCGGCGATCCCGGAGATTTCGGAAGAGATCGGGCGCGTACGCCAGTCCGTGAGGGTGCTGCGTGGCATTTACGACGAGCACGCCGGCTTGCAGGACCGCTTCATCGATGCGGGACGCGTGCGGCCCGAAGTCGCGGAGCGCATGGGACTTACGGGGCTTGCCGGCCGTGCAAGCGCCGTGGCGTGGGACTTGCGGGTACAGTTTCCGCCTGTCCCTTACGACGGCTTCGATGTGCAGATGGCGACGCACGGTAACGGCGACGTCGCAGCCCGAGTGATCGTGCGCTTCGACGAGATCGCCGAGTCGCTGCGCCTGATCGGGCTCATTCTGAGCCGGCTTCCGGACGGCGACATTGCCGTGCGGCTCCCGGAGGCGCCGCGAAACGCGATCGGCATCGGTTGGGTGGAAGGCTGGCGCGGCGAAGTATTGATGGCACTCGAGACAGACAGCGACAACGCCATCCGCAGGCTGCACCCGCAC
>DASRIK010000424.1:0-5365 GCA_035650035.1 Burkholderiales bacterium
CGCGAATTCGCCGCTACGCTCGAGCAGATGTTCGGTGCCGGCGCAATGGAAGACAACCTTGGCGATATCGGCGACCTGCTCGGCACGCTGGACGACGACGAGGAAACCGGACCCGAAGATATCGCTTCGGCCGCGAGCGACAACGAGCTCGTGAAGCTCGTGAACAAGATCATCATCGACGCTTACAAACAGGGCGCGTCGGACATCCACATAGAACCTTATCCGGGGAAAGGCAAGACGGAAGTCCGGTTCCGCCGCGACGGCTCGCTCGTACCTTACATCTCGATTCCTGGGAGCTATCGGAGTGCCCTGGCGGCGCGGATCAAGATCATGTGCGATCTCGATATTTCCGAGCGCCGCAAGCCGCAGGACGGGAAGATCAAATTCAAGAAGTTCGGCCCCCTCGACATCGAGCTGCGCGTCGCGACAATACCGACCGCGGGCAGCGTCGAGGACATCGTGATGCGGATATTGCCTGGCGGCGAGCCCATGCCGATGGAGAAGCTCGCGATGTCGCCGCGCAATCTGGCGCGCTGCCGGAGCACCATCGAAAAGCCGTACGGTCTTTTCTTCGTCTGCGGGCCTACCGGTTCGGGTAAGACGACCACGCTTCATTCTCTGCTCGGCTACCTCAACACGGCCGACATGAAGATCTGGACCGCCGAAGATCCGGTCGAGATCACCCAGAAAGGCCTGCGCCAGGTCCAGGTGAATCGCAAAGCGGGTCTCGACTTCGCCGTCGTGATGAAAGCGTTCCTGCGGGCGGATCCGGACGTGATCATGGTCGGCGAGATGCGCGACAAGGAAACCGTCTCGATCGGCATCGAAGCGTCTCTTACGGGGCATCTCGTGTTCGCCACGTTGCACACGAACAGTGCGCCGGAGTCGATCGTGCGTCTGCTCGACATGGGCATGGACCCGTTCAATTTCGCGGACGCGCTGCTCGGCATCCTCGCGCAGCGGCTCGCCAAGCGGCTCTGCACGTGCAAGCAGGCGCACGTCGCGACGGAGCACGAAATCGACCTGCTGCTCGACGAGTATTCACAGGAGCTGCTCGCGACGCCGCAATGGCAGAACGACCCGGCCGGCGAGCGCGAGAAGCTGCGGGCGCTCTGGAAGAAGGAGTTCGGCTCGAGCGGCGCGATCACGCTCCACACCGCGAAAGGTTGCGAAAGCTGCACGGAGACAGGCTACAAGGGCCGTGTTGCCTTACACGAGCTCCTGATCGGCACGGATCGCATCAAGACACTGGTGCAGGAGCGTGCACGTGTGACGCAGATGCTGGGTACGGCACTCGAAGACGGTATGCGCACCCTCAAGCAGGACGGCATCGAAAAAGTCCTGCAGGGGATCACCGACATCCAGCAGGTTCGCGCCGTATGTATCAAATAGTGCCACAACCTGTGATTGACCAGTCGCTCGGGGCGCCGAATTCGGGCGACCTGCTGCAGCGGCTCGACCAGCTCGTGGAAATCGGTGTCGCGCTCTCGAGCGAGCGCGACATCAACAAGCTGCTCGAGTCGATTCTCGTCGCCGCAAAATCCATTACGAATGCCGACGGGGGCACGCTCTACCGAATGCAGGAGGGGCGCGAGCTCAAGTTCGAGATCGTGCGTAACGACAGTCTCGGGATTGCAATGGGCGGCACGAGCACCGTGCCTATCCCATTTCCGCCCGTGCAGCTCTTCGACGAGCAGGGGCGGCCGGTGCACAGCATGGTGGCGGCTTATGCGGTGCACCACGACTGCGCCGTGAACATCGCCGACGCCTATACCGAAGAAGGTTTCGATTTCTCCGGAACGAAACAGTTCGACGAGAAAACGGGATACCGCTCGCGCTCGTTCCTCACGATACCGATCAAGAACCACGAGAACGAGATCATCGGCGTTCTTCAGCTCATAAATTGCAAGGACCGCGCGAGCGGCGCGGTCAAGCCGTTCTCGGAAGCCGACCAGCGGTTGGCTGCCTCACTCGCCTCTCAGGCAGCAATCGCGCTTACCAACCGGCTGCTGATCGACCATCTCGAAAATCTGTTCGAGTCCTTCATCAAAGTCATCAACGCGGCGATCGACGACAAGTCGCCCTATACCGGCGGCCACTGCGAGCGGGTGCCGGCGCTGACGATGATGCTTGCCGAAGCCGTGAATCGGTGCGACCGTGGTCCGCTCAGGGATTTCTCGATGACCGACCGCGATCGCTACGAGCTCAAGATCGCGGGGTTGCTGCACGACTGCGGCAAAGTCACCACACCCGTGCACGTCGTCGACAAGGCAACGAAGCTGCAGACGATATTCGATCGCATCGAGCTCCTGGACACGCGCTTCGAGGTGATCAGGCGCGACGCGCAGATCGCGTTCGCCAACGACAGCGCGGCCCGGGAGCGGCGCATCGCCGAGATCGAGGACGACCGCAGGTTCCTGCATCGTGCGAACATCGGCGGCGAGTCCATGAAGGATGCGGACATCGAGCGCGTGAAGGAGATTTCCCGGAAGTATCGCTGGCGCAACGGCTCGGGAACCGAGGTGGACTTCCTGTCAGCAAACGAGCTCGAGAACCTGACGATCCGCGCGGGCACCCTCACGGCCGAGGAGCGTCAGATCATCAATCACCATATCGTCATGACGATCCAGATGCTCGAGGCCCTGCCCTGGCCCAAGCACCTGTCCAACGTCGTCGAATACGCGGGCGGACATCACGAGCGCATGGACGGCAAGGGCTATCCGAAGGGCCTCGCGCGCGAGCAGATGTCGGTGCAGGCGCGATGCATGGGGATCGCGGACATCTTCGAGGCGCTCACGGCGCGGGACCGGCCTTACAAGAAAGGCAAGACGCTGAGCGAAGCGCTCACGATTCTCGGCAAGTTCAGGCTGAACGGACACATCGATCCTGACCTGTTCGACGTGTTCATGTGGGAAAAGGTGTACGAGAAATACGCGCGCGAGTTCATGCCGCCGGAACAGATCGACGACGTCGATCCGCAACTCATACCCGGCTATCACAGTCCGCCGCCGCGCTAGACCGGCGCTTCAGCCCTTTCGGGCAAGATAGACGACAAGCCCTTCGGTCGCCGTTTCGATGAACATCTTGCTGTAGCCGCGCTCTTCCAGCTCCCATCTGAAGGTATTGCCGAGGCGGGCTTTCTTGTAGACGCCGAGCTTGTGCTCGTTCTTGAACGCGAGCGCCTTGTTGCAGACTTCTTCCAGGATGCCGGACAGGCGTTTCTCCGAGAGAGACTGGCCGCTGCTCTGATCGGCAGCGGGCGGATAGCGCTTCGCAAGATCGTCCGCGAGCGCCTTCGCAAACGCATCGACTTCCTTGCTCGATACCGACCCAAACAGCGCCATGCTCTTGCCTCCTCGCGGATATGATACCCAATCGCACCGCTCATTTCAGCGCGCCCGGACATGATCCTGAGGAGACTCATTACAGCCCTGCGCGCAGATCGCGCGAAGAAACGGCGAGACAGACGCGTAAAGATTCTGCTCGATCGCGCGGAATCGTCGCTGAGGGCAGGCGATGTCGAGCGTGCGAAGCTCTGTTACGGCGAGGTCCTATCGGTCGACGATGCGGCGCCGGGGGCACACTCGCGGCTCGCGCTGCTTCTGACCGCCTCCGGGCGCATGGCGGAGGCGCTGCCTCATTACCGTGCCGCGCACGCGGTGGAGCCGCTTGCGGGCGAAGCATTGGAGTCCTGTGTCCGCGTCCTGCTGCAGCTCGGACGAGTGGAGGAAGCCGTGGACGTCGCGCAGACGGCAGTGCGAACCCATCCGCAGGGGTACGACAGCTGGTTCTCGCTTGGGCTTGCCAACCTGGCCGCGCATCGGTATCACGAGGCGCGAACATCGTTCGAGCGATCGCTCGAGATGTGCCCGGACAGCGTGGATGCTCATGTGAATCGCGGCATCGCTCTCCAGAACGTCGGTCGATTCGACGAAGCGCACGCGGAGTATGACCGCGCGCTCGCAGCGCAGCCGGAGCACGCGCTCGCAAGGTTTCATCGCAGCCTCGCTTCGCTCACGACCGGCGACTATGCTCGCGGCTGGCCTGACTACGAGACGCGGCTTGTCGATCCGGCTCGTGGGGCACGGCCCCAGTACTTCCCGCCCTGGGATGGAAGGTCTCCGGCCGGACGCACGCTGCTCGTGTACGGCGAGCAGGGTCTGGGAGACGAGATCATGTTCGCCTCGTGCCTGCCGGATCTCATGCTCGCCGGGGCGCGCCTCACCGTCGAATGCAATCCTGCTTTGCAAGCGCTCTTCACCCACTCGTTTCCCGGTTCGGTCGTTTACGCAGCCGCGCCGGACAAGCACGTGCCGGAGCACGTGCGTGCTCCAGGGATAGACTGGGAAGTGCCCATCGGCAGCCTGCCCCTGCATTTCCGCCGCTCGACTGCCGCATTTCCAGAGCGCAGCGGTTACCTCACGGCAGACGCCGGGCGCATTGCTGCATGGCGAGCGCGGCTCGCGACATTGGGCCCGGGTTTCAAGGTGGGCATATCCTGGCGGGGCGGGACGCAGGCGACGCGCGCGTCCTCGCGATCGATACCTCTCGACGAATGGCTGCCGATCCTGCGAATACCGGGCGTGCAGTTCGTGAGTCTGCAGTACACGGCTGATGCGCCGCAGGCGTTGGATATGCTGTCGCAGCAGCACGGCATACGGATTCCGCACTGGCCTGAGGCTATCGCCGATTACGATGAGACGGCGGCTTTGGTGTATGCGCTCGATCTCACGCTGAGCGTGTGCACCTCCGTCGCGCACCTCGCAGGTGCACTGGGCCGCGCGGTGTGGGTGATGGTGCCCAGCAACCCGGAATGGCGCTATGGCCATGCGGGCGAGCAGATGCCCTGGTATCCATCAGCGCGCCTGTTCAGGCAGACGCAGGAGAGAGACTGGAGCCCGGTTATCTCCTCGATCGAGCGAGCTTTGCGGGAGCATGTCGCCGCACGCGCGGAGTTTTCGCGCAGCTGAGCGTAGTACACTTGCTCGCCCGCACGACCGAGTTACGACACTTGATACCTGTTTTCATCGGCTTCGATACGCGTGAAGCCGTCGCCTTCAGCGTGCTTTCCCACAGTATCCAGAGGCGCGCCACGCAACCCGTATCCATAACTCCGCTGATGCTCTCGCAGCTGAGCGCCATCTTCACCCGGGAGAAGCATCCGCTGCAGTCGACCGAGTTCTCCTTCTCGCGCTTTCTCACGCCATACCTTTGCGCATACACGGGATGGTCCGTGTTCATGGATTGCGACATGCTGATGCGCGACGATATCGCGCGGCTCTGGGAGCTACGCGACGAACGCTATGCCGTCATGGTCGTCAAACACCAGCACGTCCCGCGCGAGACACAGAAATTTCTGGGAATG
>DASRIK010000425.1:0-6075 GCA_035650035.1 Burkholderiales bacterium
GCTCATACCTCGCCTGTTCTGGCCGCAAGACACCGCGGAGGCGGTCATGAGCGGCCTGCGCTTACCGGCTCTCACGACGCTTTTGGCTCGTGCACGCGCCGAGCGCTTCCCTGCCGTTCCTTACGAAGGCTGGTTGTGCCAGGCGTTTCAGGTCGAGCGTCAGCATGACTGGCCCGTCGCACCGTTCACGCTCGCGATCGACGGCGGCGAGATCGCGGATTCATATTGGCTGCGGGCCGACCCGGCGCACCTGAAGATCGGCCGCGATCGGCTGGTGATGATCGAGAGCGCGCTCTTTGACTTGCGCGCGGACGAGGCCCAGGCGATGGTCTCATCGCTCAATACCCATTTCGCCGGCCGGGAGCTCGCGTTTTTCGCGCCGGCGCCCAAGCGCTGGTACGCGAAAGTTCCGCGCACACCCGAGCTCGTTACATTCTGCGCGAGCGAAGTCGCCGGACGCGACGTCCAAAGCTTTTTGCCGACCGGACGCGATGCGCTGCAATGGCACGGTATCTTCAACGAAGTCCAGATGCTGCTGTATGCACACGCGGCGAACGCCGATCGTGAAGAACGCGGCGAGCCGATTGTGAACAGCGTGTGGCTCTGGGGCGGCGGCGTGCAGGCGCAGATACATGGCCGCCCATACGATCGCGTATGGAGCAACGACGCGCTCGCCGTGGCGCTCGCGGTAACTGCGGACGTCCCCGGCACTGGATGTCCGGCAGATGCGGCCTCGTGGTTGAGCACGCCGGACGCGCAAGCTGCCGCAGGCTCGCACCTCGTCGTGCTCGACGAGCTTGCTGCGGCGAGCGCTCATCAGGATGCTGTGACATGGCGTGAACGCATCGAGTCTCTCGAAACGCGCTGGTTCGCACCACTTCTTGACGCACTGCGTGAAGGCCGCGTCACCAGCATCTCAATGGTTGTACCGGGCGAAGCGAATTGCTGGCGCTTCGAGTTGGCGCGACGGGACTTGCTCAAGTTCTGGCGGCGCGCGACTCCATGGTCGCAATACGCGTGAACCCGGCGCCTGTCATCGTTGCCCGCCACGCCGAGCCCGAAGTGCTCACCCGCCTCGTCGGAGCGGGCTTCGATCCGTTGCTCGCGCGAATCTATGCCGGGCGCGGTGTCGAAAGCGCGACGGAGCTCGATGACGCCTTCGAGCGCCTGCATGGCCTCGATGGGATGCTCAACCTGCGCCAGATGGCGCGACTTCTCGCTGACGCGATCGTTGCGCACGCCCGCATGCTGGTGGTGGCGGATTACGACGCCGACGGTGCAACGGCCTGTGCGGTCGCGATCCGCGCATTGCGAGCTTTCGGCGCTGACGTTTCCTACCTGGTGCCGAACCGGTTCGAGTACGGCTACGGGCTCACGCCAGAGATCGTACGCGTCGCGTGGGAAAAGCATCGGCCCGACGTCCTGATCACCGTGGATCAGGGGATTGCGAGCATCGAGGGTGTCGCCGAGGCAAATCGGCTCGGCGTACGCGTGCTCGTCACCGACCACCACCTCCCCGCTGAGACGCTTCCGGAAGCGTGGTGCATCGTCAACCCGAATCAGGCCGGGTGTGCGTTCGCAAGCAAACACCTCGCCGGCGTCGGCGTAATCTTCTACGTGATGCTCGCGCTACGCGCCGAGCTACGCGAGCGACGCGTGCTCCAGCATGAGCCGTCCATGGCTGCTCTCCTCGATCTCGTCGCGCTCGGCACGGTGGCAGACGTCGTGCGACTGGATGCGAACAACCGTGTTCTGGTGCAGCAGGGCTTGAAACGCATCCGGGCGGGCCGCATGCAACCGGGGATCGCGGCGCTTTTCGAAGCCGCCGCCCGGGATCTGTCGCGCGCGTGCGCGCGCGACCTCGGGTTCGTCGTGGCACCCCGCCTGAACGCCGCCGGACGACTGGCGGACATGAGCGTCGGCATCGAATGCCTGGTGACGGATAGCCCTTCACGCGCTGCGGAGCTCGCACGCATGCTCGACGCGCTCAATCGCGAACGCCGCGAGATCGAAGCACGGATGCACGAAGACGCGCTCGCGGTGCTCGAGCACGATCCGCGCGAATCGTACACCCTCAGCGTGTTCGATTCGGAGTGGCATCAGGGCGTGATCGGAATCCTCGCCTCCCGCTTGAAAGAGCGCTTTCATCGACCGGTCATCGCGTTCGCGCGCGGCGATGCCGGGGAGCTGAAAGGATCGGGACGTTCGATTCAGGCCCTGCACTTGCGCGATGCGCTCGACCTGATCGCCAAGCGTCACCCTGGGCTGCTGCTCAAGTTCGGCGGTCACGCCGCCGCGGCGGGGCTGACGGTGCGCGAACGCGACTTCCCGCTCTTTCAGGGCGCTTTCGAGGAGACGGTGCGATCGCTGCTCACCGCTGCCGATCTCGAGCTCCAGCTGGAGACGGACGGCTCGCTCGAAGGCAACGACCTTACGTTCGATCTCGCTCGTGCGCTTTCCGAGCACGTGTGGGGCCAGGGTTTTCCCGAGCCGCGGTTTCTGGATGAGTTCGATGTCGTCGATCAACGTACGGTGGGCGGCGAACACCTGAAGCTCAAGCTGCGTCGCGCCGGTCGGCCTTACGAGGCAATGCTTTTCGGTAACACGCAGGCGCTGCCCGGCCGTATCGAAGCGCTGTATGGCGTGGGCCTGAATGCGTTCAACGGCACGTTCGCGATCCAGCTGACGATCCACCACTGGCATGCGCCGGCGGATCGCCATTCTCATGTAAACCAGAATCCATTTTGAACATGGATCCCGGATCGCGTCCGGGATGACGTTCCGCCCGACGGGCCGCCACGCTCTGCCGTTATAATCAGTACTTTTCGAAAAGCGCCATGGAAGCCGAGCACATCAACCTCATCGCAAAGCGGCTCACCGATGTCGAGAGCCGCGCCGCCGAGCTGCGGAGGTATCTTTGACTTCGATCAGAAGAAGATTCGACTGAGCGAGGTCGCCCGGCTTACGGAAGACCCGGATTTCTGGAACGATCCGCAGCGCGCCCAGGACCTCGGCAAGGAACGCAAAGCGCTGGAAGCCGTCGTGCACACGCTCGAGCACCTGTCCGATGGTTTGCGCGATGCAAAAGAGCTTTTCCAGATCGCGCGTGAGGAAAATGACGATGCGACGCTGAAGAGCGTCGATGAGGACGCATCGGGCCTCGAGCAGGCGGTCGAAGACCTCGAATTTCGCCGGATGTTTTCGAATCCGGCCGACCCGAACAACTGCTTCGTCGACATCCAGGCGGGATCCGGCGGCACCGAAGCACAGGACTGGGCCGCCATCCTCGAACGCATGTACCTGAGATACTGCGAGCGCAAAGGCTTCAAGGCCGCAGTGCTGGAGGAGTCGCCCGGTGAGGTGGCCGGGATCAAAAGCGCGACGTTCAAAGTGACCGGCGAGTATGCCTACGGCCATCTTCGCAGCGAGTCCGGCGTCCACCGGCTCGTGCGCAAATCGCCGTTCGATGCCAATAACCGCCGGCATACGTCCTTCGCGAGCGTGTTCGTCTATCCGGAAGTCGACGACACCATCGAAGTCGAAGTGAATCCCGCCGATCTCCGGGTCGATACATACCGTGCCTCCGGTGCGGGAGGACAGCACGTCAACAAAACCGACTCGGCGGTGCGCATCACGCACCTCCCGACGGGCATCGTCGTGCAGTGTCAGAACGACCGGTCGCAGCACCGCAACCGGGCCGAAGCCATGGCGCTGCTGAAGTCCAGGCTCTACGAGCTCGAGCTCCGCAAGCGCAACGAAGAGAAGCAGGCGCTCGAGGATTCGAAAACAGACATCGGATGGGGGCACCAGATTCGCTCGTACGTGCTCGACCAGTCACGCATCAAGGATCTGCGCACCAACGTCGAGATCGGGAACACGCAGGCCGTGCTCGACGGGGATCTCGATCCGTTTATTTCGGCGACTCTCAAACAAGGCGTCTGACGGGAAGGCGTAACGCATGAATCGGGATTCCGCACACGCCCCCGGGGGCGACGGTGAAGACACGCGGGACGGCACGGACGCCGCGCTCGATACGAATCAGATCATCGCCGAGCGGCGCGAGAAGCTGAAAGCGCTGCGAGCGTCAGGTAACGCTTATCCGAACGACTTCGTCCGGCACGATCTCGCCGCCGACGTGACGCAGAAATATGGGAGCGCGGATCGGGACAGTCTGCAGTCGGCTGCAGCCGCGGCGACAGTCGCCGGCCGCATCATGCTGAAGCGCGTCATGGGCAAGGCAAGCTTCGCGACGATTCGCGACATGTCGGGCGAGATCCAGATCTACGTCACGGACGGCGACACCGGCAGAGCCGAGCACGAGGCCTTCAAGCACTGGGATCTCGGCGATTTCGTCGGCGTCGAAGGCGCGCTTTTCAAGACGAAGACCGGCGAGCTGACGGTACGGGCGCGAAAAGTACATCTGCTCTCGAAGGCGCTGCGGCCGCTGCCCGACAAATTTCACGGCCTCGCCGACCAGGAGCTGCGGTATCGGCAGCGCTACGTCGACCTCATCATCAACGACGAGACGCGCGAGACGTTTCTCAAGCGCACACGCATCATCCAGGCGCTGCGGGAGTTCTTCGTGAAGCGCGGCTATCTGGAAGTCGAAACGCCGATGATGCAGCCAATACCGGGCGGCGCGGCGGCGCGCCCGTTCGTCACGCATCACAACGCGCTCGATATCGATCTTTACCTGCGCATCGCGCCCGAGCTCTATCTCAAGCGCCTCGTCGTGGGCGGTTTCGAGAAAGTCTTCGAGCTGAATCGCAACTTCCGTAACGAAGGGATTTCCACACGGCACAATCCCGAGTTCACGATGGTCGAGTTCTATACCGCGTACACCGATTACCGGTACCTCATGGATTTCATCGAGCAGTTGCTCGGCGAGGTCGCGCAGCAGGCGGTGGGGACGAAGACGGTGACGTATCAGGGTAAGTCGATCGATTTGTCCAGACCATACGACCGGCTGACGATCACCGGCGCCATCAGGAAATATCATCCCGAATACGACGGCGCGCTGCTCGGCGACCGGGATGCGCTCGTCTCCAGGCTGAAAGCGCTCGGCGCGAGCTACAAGCCTTCCGACGGCCTCGGAGGGCTGCAACTCTCCTTCTTCGAGCACACCACCGAGCAGCTGCTCATCCAGCCTACGTACATTCTCGACTATCCCGCCGAGGTTTCGCCGCTCGCGCGACGGAGCGACACGGACCCGGAGATCACCGAGCGCTTCGAGCTCTATATCGCCGGCCGGGAAATCGCGAACGGCTTTTCCGAGTTGAACGACCCGGAAGATCAGGCCGCGCGTTTCATGGATCAGGTCCGCCAGAAAGAAGCCGGCGACGCGGAGGCGATGCACTACGATGCGGATTACATTCGTGCGCTCGAGTACGGGCTGCCGCCGACGGCCGGCGCCGGGATCGGTGTCGACCGGCTCGTGATGCTGCTCACGGACAGCTCTTCGATACGCGATGTCATCCTGTTTCCGCACATGCGGCCTGAACAGCCGTAAGCCATAGGCCGGACGTGACGGAGGATCACGTGCAGCAGCCGATCTGGCAGCCATCGCCGGAGCGCATCGAGCAGGCGAACCTGACGCGCTTCATGCGCGTCGTCCGTGAAGAGCACGGTATCGAAGCGGCAGACTACCGCGGGCTGTACGACTGGTCGATTGCCCATCCGGAGCGGTTCTGGACAACGCTATGGGCGTACGCCGGCGTTGTCGGCGACCGGGGCGGCGATGAAGTCCTAATCGACTCGCATCGCATGCCGGGCGCGAAATGGTTTCCCCACGCCCGCCTCAACTTTGCCGAAAACCTCCTGCGCAGGCGCGACAGTGGAGTCGCGCTCGTTTTCCGCGGCGAAGATCGCGTCCGGAGCGTGTACACGTACGCGGAGCTTCATGACGCAGTCAGCCGCACCGCGCAGGCGCTGAGGGCGGCGGGTGTCGTCGCCGGCGACCGTGTTGCAGGCTACCTGCCGAACATGCCTGCCGCCGTGATCGCCATGCTCGCGGCGACGAGCGTCGGCGCAATCTGGTCTTCGTGCTCACCCGATTTCGGGGTGCATGGCGTCCTC
>DASRIK010000426.1:0-3401 GCA_035650035.1 Burkholderiales bacterium
CGGCATCGCGGCTGCCGCACTGATGTCGATCGACACGATGTGCGCATGCGGATGAGGGCTCCGCAACACGGCAGCATGCAGCATTCCCGGCATGTGCATATCCGCGACGTACTGTGCTGTGCCGGTGACTTTGGGAACGGCATCGGTGCGCGGAACGTCGCGTCCGACGACGAGCAGGCTCTCCCGTCCCTCGATCGGCCTGTTCATTTCGCGGACCTTTCGGCGAGCCGCGCGGCCTCGCGATATGCGTCGACGATACGGTAGTAACCGGTGCAGCGGCAGAAGACGCTATCGGCGCTTGCCCTGATTTCCTCATCGGACGGCACCGGATTCTTGTCGAGGAGCGCGCATGCGGCCATGACGTGTCCCGGCGTGCAGATGCCGCACTGAAAAGCAGACTTGTTCACGAACGCCTGTTGCACCGCATGCAGGGAATGCGTGCCCGCGAGACCTTCCACGGTCCTGATCCGGGCGCCTTCGCAGAGCGCGGCGAGTTGCATGCACGATGGCACCGGCTCGCCGTCGATGATGACGGTGCACGTGCCGCACGCGCCGATGCCGCAACCGTGTTTGGTGCCGGTGAGGCGCAGGTCTTCGCGCAGCACATCGACCAGCAGACGGTCAGCCGTTTTCAGGGCGACTTCCACGGGGTCGCCGTTCAAGGTGAACTTCACGAGCATTGGGAATCCTGGAGGATGAAGCGAGTTGGTGCGTGATTATACGGCGCAATAGTAATTAATCGCGCAGGACGCGGTCCCTTCTCCGCAAGCCTCGCAGGATCGGATGTGAATACCAATCGGCGCCTGAATGTTACGTTCGCGGCGGACGCCTCTCCGAGGCCCGCTGCCTCTGCTCTGAGCCTCGCAGCCTCAGACGAGAGTGCTAAGCGGCCTTCGAATATTACGTTCGCGGCGGAAGCCTCTCCGAGGCCCGCCGCTCACCTTATACGGGGTGGTGCTAATTACGCTTCTAACCGTCGCGCTTGAAGACCGCCTCGATCGCTTCCTTCGGCACTTTGATCTGCACGCCCGCGCGTTCTTCCTGCAGCAGCATCGGCGAGCGCGAATCGCGCTCGCCCCAGCCGCGTCCGAGCGCTTCCGTCATTTCGGCATGCGTGAGCGCCGCGACTCGCATCGGCACGCCAAGCTCGCGGCCGAGCTCCGTCGCAAGCGTCACGTCCTTGTGCGCAAGCTGCAGCGCGAAATCGGGCGGCTCGAACGAGCCTTGCAGAAACTGTCGCGACAGCCGATCGAACGTGCGCTGACGGCCGAGCGAGCACTGCCGGACCGCCGCCCAGAGATCCAGCGGATCGACGCCGGCTTTGACGCCGAGCGTGAACACTTCGGCGAGCGCGGTCTGAATCATGTAGCCGGCGCAGTTGTGGACGAGCTTCGCCACCGAGCCCGCGCCGATCTCGCCGATGTAAATGACCTGATCGCCGATCGAGTCCAGCACGGCTTTGTGGCGGTCGAAAACCGCGCGATCACCGCCGACGAGCAGCGCGAGCTTTCCGGATTGCGCGCCCTGCGGGCCGCCGCTCACCGGCGCGTCGAGCATCGCGATGCCTTTCTCCTTGAACTTCGCGTGAATGCGCCGCACGACCGTCGGCGAGTTCGTCGACAGATCAAACCATACAGCGCCGCGCGGCATCGATTCGAGCAGCTCGTCGCCCACTGCTTCGGCTTCGCGCGGCCCCGGCAGAGAGGTGAAAACGACGTCCGATACTTCCGCTACCGCGCGCGGCCCCTCGCCCCACGCGGCGCCCGCCTCGAGGTGCGGTTTCGCGGCTTCTCTGCGTATGTCGTATACGGTGAGCGAATGGCCCGCTTTGCGTACGTTGAGCGCCATGGATCCGCCCATGGTGCCCAGTCCGATGAATCCGACTTTCATGATTCCTCCCTTACGTCAGCTCGCGCTTTTGCTTCCGCCCCGCCTTGATGTCTTCGTCTTCCTTGATCACCGCCGTGTATTGCCGGACTGCGTTCGAGACCGTTGGCCAGCCCGCATAGTGTCCGACCTGAATGATCACTTCCATGATCTCTTCATGTGTGATGCCGATGTGCTTCGAGCTGCGGTAATGCGAGTAATTGCCGCTCGGCCGCGCGAGCGCGATGTTCGCAGCCAGCGTGACGAGCTGACGGTCGCGCAAACTCAATCCGGGACGAGACCAGACGTCTCCGAAAAGATGTCCGACCGACATCTCGTAGAGCTCCGGGCAGAGCGCTTTCTGGTCCATCATCAACTCCTCGCGCCCCATTTTTTTCAGGAGTTCCATGCCGCGCTTGTAGCGGTCCTCGTAGTCGCTCACGATTGCTCCTCTCCAGTGGGAATGTTTGGAAATATGACGTGCTGCACCAAGGGCATTCTACGGGTAATGCGAATCCCCACGCGACCCGGAGATGCCGTGTACTCTATGGGCGTGAGATCAAGGGCTGAACTATGAGACGCATCTTCGGTGCATGCCTGTGTTTCGCAGCGGCCAGTGCGCACGCTGCGCCCGCGCGTACGCCGTCAGATGACCCAACGGCGTATCCCACCAAACCGATTCGCCTCGTCGTGCCGAGCGCGCCCGGTGGTGGCACGGACATCGTCGCAAGACTGATCGCGCAGGGATTGCAGGACGCGTGGGGGCAGAGCGTCGTGGTGGACAACCGCGGCGGCGCCGGCGGTATACCAGGTGTGGCAATGGTCGCAAAACATTCCGCGCCTGACGGATATACGATGCTTCTCGGAAGCAACGGGCACTTGTCTTTCGCGCCGGCGATACGACCGAATCTGCCTTTCGATCCGCAGAAGGACATCACGACGGTTTCGCTCGTCGCGAGCCAGGCGTTCGTCGTCGCGACTTCGGCCTCCGTACCCGCGAATTCCATGAAGGAGCTCGCGGTGCTCGCGAAAGCTCGCCCGAATGCGCTGAGCTACGGCTCCGGCGGTACGGGCACGGCAAGTCACCTGGGTACGGAGCTTTTGCAGCTCACCACGGGAATGAAGCTCCTGCACGTGCCTTACAAAGGTACGGGGCCGGGCATGACGGCGTTGCTCGCCGGGGAGATACAGGTGCTCGTCGTGGGACTTGCGACCGTGCTGCCGTACGTCAAAGCGAAAAGCGAGAAACTGAAAGTGCTCGCGACGATGGGTCCGAAACGTGCCGTGGTGGCGCCCGAGTTGCCGACGGTCGCCGAGTCGGGTTTTCCCGGATTCGAGTTCGACGTGTGGTACGGCATGGTCTTTCCCGGCGGCACCCCGCGGCCGATCGTGATGAAAGCCAACGCGGAGATCGTGAAGCTGCTGAAAATTCCGATCGTGCGCGAGCGCTTTACCGGCGCCGGGCTCGAGCCTTCCGGCAGCACGCCGGAGGAATTCCGCGATCTCATTCGCCGCGAGATTCCCCTTTGGCACAA